>NZ_JAGKRH010000085.1:0-645 GCF_017939245.1 Aeromonas sp. PrichA-15
CTGTCGTTGGTGGAGACCGGCAAGCGATTGGGCCGCTGCCCACAGGAGTGGTTGAGGGCCGTGGTCAGGGCGTGCATCGAGAAGACAGATTATCCCATCCCGGCAGAACTGATGCCGTCAACCCCGTCCTGGTGAATAGATACTGCGAGTCTCCCGCAGGGCGAGAGCGTGAATAAATTGTTAAATTTGATTCAATTTAGCCAGCCCAGCATCCAGTACCTTTTCCAGATAGGGACTGCTTGCATATTCCGGCCGATCATGAACACCAATTCCGATTCAACGTGAACACCATTTCCGGACCAATGTGAACGCTCATTCCGGTTCAACCTGAACACTTCGCCCCTCCTTTCCGGAAACAGTGTTCAACATCCCGGAATCACTGTTCACATTCACCGGAATCATCCTTAACGCATTGATTTAAAAACCTTCCTGATTACCCATGACCCTCAGCCAGCTTCAAGAGCCGATATGGCATCGGAGGGCTTGCCACGACTGCATACCCCAATTCAACCAACATGCTCTTGAGGTCAAAACGATGATTAAACCGGAAGCAGTATTCCGCAAGATGCCTTGGTAAATGCTTCGCTCCGAGCGTATGGCAACTGCCCCGCAGCGAGTTTTTCACATTTCCTATCATCGTGTTTA
>NZ_JAGKRH010000086.1:0-19046 GCF_017939245.1 Aeromonas sp. PrichA-15
TGACGGTATAACCTGGCCAGAAGGAGGCAATATCAATATGATGCACGGCGACAGCAGGGTGATGGTGGTGGTGTGTTTGGCGACAACCAGTTTACCAGCACCCTGTCTGTCAACTTCCACTTTCCCAGGATCCCGCGAAGAACCTTATTTCAGATAGGAACGCAGTACCCTCACCACCTGATCCAGATCCTCCAGCCGCTCGGCATGGGTCGCCTCCTCGGCGCCAAGATGCTCGCGCATGTGTCCCTCCAGCACCTCCAGCATCAGGCCGTTGACGGCGCCGCGGATGGCGGCAATCTGCTGCAGGATGGCGGCGCAGTCTGTTTCCTGTTCCAGAGTGCTCTCCAGGGCACCGGTCTGCCCCTTGATGCGCCTGACCCGTGCCAGCAGCTTCTTCTTGTTGTGAACCGTGTGTGACATGCAGGATCCTCTCGATCAATAAAACTATACTGGGGTATAGTATATAGCATCCTTGTTTCCAGGAGAAATCCATGCCATCCCTCGCTTCATCCCACTGCCACCACCCCGTCGTCCACGAAGGGAATCCCCTGGCCGAACAGAAGACCCGCTGGGCCGTGCTGCTCACCGTCGTCATGATGGTGGCGGAGATCGGTGGGGGCTGGTTCTACAACTCCATGGCGCTGCTGGCCGATGGCTGGCACATGAGCTCCCATGCCCTGGCCCTCGGCCTCTCGGTGCTGGCCTATCGCGCTGCCCGCCACTTCGCGCGGGATCACAGGTTCAGCTTCGGTACCTGGAAGATAGAGGTGCTGGGGGGCTTCAGCAGCGCCCTGCTGCTGGTGGGGGTGGCGGGATTGATGCTGTTCGAGTCGGTGGCCAGGTTGCTGGACCCCAGCCCCATCCATTATCAGCAGGCGATCGGCATTGCCCTGCTGGGCCTGCTGGTGAATCTGGCCTGTGCCTGGCTGCTCAGGGACGATCACGGCCATCACCATGGTCACGACCACCATCACGGTCATCACGACCACTCGCACAATCACCACCACGGCCATCAGGATCTCAACCTGCGCGCCGCCTACCTCCACGTGCTGGCGGACGCGGCCACCTCGGTGCTGGCGATTCTGGCGCTGGTGGGAGGCATGTTGTGGGGGGCGGACTGGCTGGATCCCCTGATGGGCATCGCCGGGGCCGTGCTGGTGGCGGTGTGGGCCAGGGGGCTGCTGCGTGATACCGGGCGCGTCTTGCTGGATGCGGAGATGGATGCGCCCCTGGTGGACGAGATCCGCGAGGTGATCGCCGAGCTGCCTGACGCCGAGATCCGCGATCTTCACGTCTGGCGGGTGGGGCAGACGCAGTATGCCGCCGCGATGTCGTTGCAGATGGCGACCCCGGTCCCGGCACAGGCGATCCGCGAGCGCCTCGCCATCCACGAGGAGCTGGTGCACCTGACCATCGAAGTGTCTGCCGACTGACACCCCTGGCGGGTGTCAGCGGGGAGGCTCGCTCCCCTGATCCTGCCAGAGGGAGCCCAGCATCAGCCTCAGCAGCAGTCCCGGCGGGTCGTCGAGCAGGCGGCCCGGCTCCAGCAGCAGGTGGCCGTCGGCACGAAAGCCCAGGCTGGCGTGGACCTTGCCTTCCTCGCCACACACCTGGAGGAGGCCGTTCAGGGACCTCCCCTCGCCGGGTTGACAGCGCAGCCGCAGCTCCCGTGGTTCCCCCAGCAGGGTGAAGGCGCGGGCGAGGGGCGGGCTCTCTTCATAATCCGGCCAGTTGAAGAAGTGATAGCGTTCGGCGAGCACGCCGGCCTGCTGGCAGAACTGATCGAACAACTGGGCAATGCCCTGATACTCCTGGTCCAGCCGCCTGGCCTGCTCCTCAATCCGTTTCATCACCCAGCCCCCTCTATCCATTTGATTGGACATTGATTTCGTCACTCGCTCCCCTCTTCCCGCTGGTATGGGCCGAAAGCGGTGCCAGGTCTGTGAGCGCGATCGAGTTTTCGTTATGAAAACGTTATCTTGTTGATGCGGATTGGTTTTTTTTGCCCATCCGCTCACATTTACGGCAATTCCCGCTGATTAATATGACACCGCTCGGCCATGACCGGGTACTCGGATATCGAGACTAACTACAGCGGGAATTATAAAAAAATGGATATGAAAAAGACCAAAGTGGCGCTGGTAACAGCCTCACTGCTCGCGCTTTTGTCAGGCTGTAACGACAACAGTTCTTCTGCTCCTGCCCCTCAGGATGAGCCCGTCGCTCGTCTTCCCAACGTCCAGCCCCCGGCCGAACTGCTGACGGCCGGCCCCGACGAAGCGGTCATCGCCCTGGTGGATACCCAGACCAGCGCGGCGCGCGGTGTCACCGGCCCGTTCGCCAGCCACAGCCTGCACCTGTGGAACAACGACGCCTGCAACTCGACCTCGGAGGGCGGCCTCAACACCGGTTGGGATGACAAGAGCAAGACGCCGTCCGCGGCGGACAGTTTTGGTCCGGCCTGGGTCGTGCCGCTCTCCAAGATGGAAGGCTGCATCAACTTCATCGCCCGCAACGGCGATCTTGCGAACCTGACCGGCAGCGACATGAAGGTGGTCTTCAGTGATCACCCGGATCGCACCGTGGCCATCGTCGCCGGCAAGAACGAGATCTTCGGCAGCCGGGCGGAAGCCTTCACCGCCGCCTTCGGCGTGGCGGGGGCCAGTGCCCATCTCATCGACGACAACACCCTGATTTGGCAAGGGGGCAAGGACAAGCCCTATGTGCGCCTCTACTACACAGAGTCAGGCACCATCACCGCAAACAGCGAGGGTGTATTCGATTTTCCCTACCTCAAGCTGACCCCGACCAGCCTGACCGAAGAGCAGCAGGCCAAATACCCGCACCTCAAGGATGCCGCCGCCTTCGCCCTGCCTGCGGGGAAAGATCTCAAGCCCCTGCTCAAGGGTGAGCTGGTCGCCATCGGGACCGATGCGGACGGCATCCTGCAGGGGGCGACCCTGGTGCAGAGTGCCGGTGCCCTCGATGCCCTTTACAGCGAAGCGGCCACCAAGCTGGCCTACGGCGCCGTGGTGGAGGGGGGCAATGTCACCTTCCGGCTCTGGGCGCCGACCGCCAAGTCGGTCAAGCTGGCGCTGTTCGACGAGCAGCACAAGTCGCTTGGCGAGCGCGCCATGACCCTGGACGAGGCCAGCGGCAGCTGGAGCGTGCAGGGGGGCAGCGATCTTGTCGGCAAATACTACCGCTACGACATCCAGGTCTATCACCCGGTCAGCCGCAAGCTGGAATCCTATCAGGTGACCGACCCCTACTCCCTGAGCCTGGCGATGAACTCCGAGTTCAGCCAGGTGGTGGATCTTGACGATCCGGCCCTCAAGCCGGAAGGCTGGGACAGCCTCAAGGCGCCCCACAGCCAGAAGAACCCCGCCGACATCACCATCTATGAGGCCCACGTCCGGGATCTGACCGGCAACGACGAGTCGACGCCGGCGGAGCACCGCGGCAAGTTCCTCGGGCTGACCGACAGCGACAGCGTGCCCGTCACCCACCTGAAATCCCTGGCCAAGAGCGGCGTCAGCCACCTGCACCTGCTGCCGGTGTTCGACATCGCCACCGTCAACGAGGATCCGGCCAAGGTGGCCAACATCGGTGATGACTTCAGCAAGCTGTGCGAGGTCAATCCCGAGGTCAAGAACTCCAGGTTTGCCAGCCACTGTGGTGGCGGTGAGACCATCGAAGCCGTGCTCGGTGATCTGCAAGCCAGCGACAGCAAGGAGAACCCCGTGGTGCAGGAGCTGTACGGCTACCTGCGCGGGGTTGACTCCTTCAACTGGGGCTATGACCCCTACCACTACACCACCCCGGAAGGCTCCTACGCCACCAATGCGGAGGGGACGACCCGGATCAAGGAGTTCCGCGAGATGGTGCAGGCCATCAAGCAGAACATCGGCATGAACGTGGTGATGGACGTGGTCTACAACCACACCAACGAAGCGGGTCTCGGTTCCAAATCCGTGCTCGACAAGATTGTGCCCTGGTACTACCAGCGCCTCAATCCGGAGACCGGTTCGGTGGAAAACTCCACCTGCTGCTCCAACACGGCGCCGGAACACGCCATGTTCGCCAAGCTGATGGATGACTCTTTGGTCACTTGGGCACGGGACTACAAGATCGATGCCTTCCGCTTCGACCTCATGGGCCATCACCCGAAAGATCAGATGGTGCAGGCCCTGGCCGAGGTGAAGAAGGTCAATCCGGACATGTACTTCTACGGCGAGGGGTGGAACTTCGGCGAGGTGCAGGATGACAAGCGCTTCGTGCAGGCGACCCAGAAGCACCTGGCCGGTACCGGCATCGGCTCCTTCTCCGACCGGCTGCGTGATGCGGTGCGCGGCGGCAGCCCGTTCGACGGCGGCGAAGCCATTCGCAAGACCCAGGGCTTTGGCAACGGCGCCCTGGTGGATGCCAACGAGCTGGGCGGCGTCGATCTCGCCACCGCCCTGCATCAGTCCGATCTGGTGCGCCTCGGCATGGCGGGCAACCTCAAGGAGTTTGTGCTGACCGACAAGGACGGCATACCGAAGAAAGGCTCCGACATCGACTACAACGGTCAACCGGCGGGCTATGCCCAGGATCCGACCGAAATCCAGAACTATGTCGACAAGCACGACAACCAGACCCTGTTCGACAACCTGGTGTACAAGGCACCCGCCGGGGCCGACCTGGTGCGGATGCAGGGGGTCTCTCTGGCGACCGCCATGCTGGGCCAGGGCATTCCCTTCACCCACGCGGGTGTCGAGCTGCTGCGTTCCAAGTCCATGGAGCGGGACAGCTACGACTCCGGTGACTGGTACAACCGGGTCGACTACGGCTTAAGTGACAATAATTTTGACAAAGGGCTGCCGCGCAAGGACAAGGACGAGGCCAACTACGAGCTGATCGAGCAGGTGCTCGGCCAGCACGCCAAGCCGGGTTCGGCCGAGATGCATCAGATGGTGAACTTCTACCAGGAGCTCTCCGAACTGCGTCAATCTTCTCGTCTGCTGCGTCTTGGCAGCGGCGCCGAGGTGATCAAGCGGGTCGACTTCCGCAACACCGGCCCTGAGCAGATCCCGGGTCTCATCGTGATGAGCGTGGATGACGGGGTGGGCGCCGGTGCGGATCTGGATCCGGCCATCGACGGCCTGGTGGTGATGATCAACGCCACCAATCAGCCCCAGAGCATCGGCGATTTCCGTGACGGCAAGGATCAGCCCATCGATCTGACCGGCATGGTCCTGAGCGGTGCCCACCGTGACTCCGACAGCATCGCCAGCGGTGCGGCCAATGACAGCGGTCAGCTGACCCTTGGCGCCTGGTCGGCGGCGGTGTTCGTCAAGCCGCAGAGCGGTGCCCAGGGCGCGGGGCTGCCGGTGAGCAAGAAGACGGATCTGAGCACCTTGCCTCCCTTCGGTGACACCGAGGTGTTCGTGCGCGGTTTCCTGAATCAGTGGGATCCGGTCAACAAGATGAACTTCAGTGGCAACTTCACCTATGAGTTCACCACCGAGGTGACGGCGGATCAGCTGGGGTCGACCCAGGTGAAGATCGCTGGCAACGAGTGGAGCGGCCCCGTCAATTACGGCAAGTGCAGCGATACCGACCAGCTTGCGACCGGCCAGGTCAATACGCTCTGTGCCAATGGCGGGGATCTGCCGTTCAACGTGGAGAAGGCTGGCACCTACAAGTTTGTCTTCACCGCCATGAACAAGGACAAGCCGACCCTGAGTGTCAGCTACACCGAACCGGCGCAGAGCTGCAAGGTGCTGGATACCGTCGCGGGCAATCCGCTCGGCTTCCCGCTCTATGTGCGCGGCAGTCTGAGCGACTGGAACGCCCAGCCGGCCTACCAGCTGAGCTACAAGGGGATGGAAGGTAACCTCGCCATCTATCAGGCCGCCTTCAACTACGCAGGCAGCTTTGACTTCAAGTTTGCCAACGACGATGGCAACTGGAGCAAGCAGTTCTTCGTGAAGGATGCCGGTGGCACCCTGATCGCACTGGAGCCCGAGCAGGTTTACCCGCTCCAGCACGGCGACGGTGGCATGGGCAACAACAGCATCACGCTGGAACAGGGTCTGTGGAGCTTCCTGGTGAAGGTTGACCCGACCCAGACTTCCGGCGAGGTGGGCAGCGTCATCATCCAGGAGTGCAGCGCCAAGTAAGTCTTTCCCATCGAGCCCGGGGCTGGCTCGGCAGCCCCGGGTTGAATTCCGCCTCGCCAAGGGCGGGATAACACCGAGAGAGTAAGCAAAGCGCGACTGCCGACCGGCAGCCGCGCTTTTTCTTTGCTCGTGGGCGAGGCAATAAAAAAGCCGCCCCCGTTGGAGCGGCTGTTGGTTGTGCAGTTTACGGCCGGACTAGCGTTTTCGCAGCAGGCGCAGGGCGTTGGCGGTGACCAGGGCGGTGGCGCCGGTGTCGGCCAGCACCGCAATCCACAGGCCGGTGATGCCGAGCAGGCTGGTGACCAGGAAGATGGCCTTGAGCCCCAGCGCCAGCGCGATGTTCTGGTGGATGTTGGCCAGCGCCGCGCGGGAGAGTCGGATCATGGCGGCGACCCCGCCGAGCTGGTTGTGGGTCAGGGCCGCATCGGCGGTTTCCAGCGCCACGTCGGTGCCGCCTCCCATGGCGATGCCGATGCTGGCCCGCTTCATGGCCGGGGCGTCGTTGATGCCGTCGCCGATCATCGCGACTTTCTGGCTGAGGCCGAGTTTGGCGATTTCATCGACCTTGCCCTCCGGCAGCAGGCCGGCGCGCCAGCCCATGCCGAGCTCGGTGGCGATCGCCTCGGCGGCGCGGGGGTTGTCGCCGGTCAGCATGATGCTCTTGAGACCAAGCTCGCTCAGCTCGCGCAGGGCCGGGGCAGCCTCGGGGCGGATCTGGTCGCGCAGGGCCAGCAGGGCGGCCGGGGCGGCGTCGGGCTGACCGAGCACCACGACTGTCTTGCCTTGCTGCTCCAGGGTGGCGACCCGGGCCAGCATCGCCGCATCCAGGGTGGCGACCCGGCTCGGCGCCAGCAATTGCCAGAGGGTACCGTCGATGCGACCCTCTACCCCCATGCCGGGCAGGGCGCGCAGCTCCTGGGCTGCCGCCAGGGCAAGACCCCGCTCCCCTGCCGCCGTCACCACGGCGCGGGCCAGCGGGTGGTGGGAGCCCTGCTCGATGGCGGCCGCCAGCGCCAGCAGGTCGGCCTCCGGCTGGCCATCGAGGCTCACCAGTTCGGTCAGCTGCGGCTTGCCCAGGGTCAGGGTGCCGGTCTTGTCAAAGGCCAGGGTATCGATGTGGGCCAACCGCTCCAGCGCAGCGCCCCCCTTGATGAGGGCACCCTGCCGGGTGGCTGCCGCCAGTGCCGAGGTGACCGCCGCCGGGGTGGAGATGACCAGGGCGCAGGGGCAACCGATCAGCAGCAGCGCCAGCCCGCGATAGACCCACTCGTCCCAGCTCTGGCCGAAGGCGAGCGGCGGTACCAGCACCACCAGCAGGGCGACCAGCATCATGGCCGGGGTATACCAGTGACTGAAGCGGTCGATGAAGCGCTCGATGGGGGCGCGCTGGGTCTCGGCCTCCTCGATGAGATGCAGGATGCGGTCGATGGCGTTGTTGCCGGGTTCGGACACCACCTCGAGGCGCAGCACCCGATCCGCCGCCAGACTGCCGGCGGGGACCTTGTCACCCCGGCGGCGCTCCACCGGGATGGATTCGCCGGTCAGGGCGCTCTCGTCAAAGGCGCCGAGGGGGTCGAGCAGGCGGGCATCGGCGGCCAGGCGGGCGCCCGGGGCGATTTCGATGATGTCACCGGGACGCAGCTGGTCGGCAGCGACTTCTTCCCGCACTTCGCCCTCGGCAGTGGTGCGGATGCGCAGCGCCTTGTCGGGCACCAGCGCCATCAGGGCGGTGACCCCGGCGCGGGCGCGGCCGGCAGCGTAGGCCTCCAGATGTTCGCCCAGCATGAACAGCAGCAGCACCATGGCCGCTTCGGCGGTTTCGCCGAGGAACAGGGCCCCCACGGCGGCGACCGTCATCAGGGTCTCGATGGCGAAGGGGGAGCCGCTCTTGGTCAGTGCCCACGCCTTGCGGGAGATGGGCCACAGGCCCCAGAGGGTGGCCAGGGTAAACAGCGGCTGACCGATCTGGCTCGGCAGCAGGGCCGCCACCCCCATCAAGCCGGCGAGCGACAGGGGCTGCCAGTATTTGCCGAGCAGGTTGCTGACCCTCTGCATCAGCGGGCTGCGGCCCGGTTCGCTGCGAGCCGTGTTCTGAGCTCCCCCTTTGAGCTGGAAGCCGGCGGCCAGCACGGCGGCGGTAACGGGGTCGGGGGAGAGGCCGGGGGCCAGATCCACCACCAGCTTCTCGGTGGCGAACAGCACCCGAGCCTGCTGTACGCCCTCCACCCGGCTGACGGCGGTCTCTATCTTGCGGGCACAGCTGGGACAATCCATGCCCAGCACCTGCCAGCTATGGCGGCGGCTGTTCTGCTCGGGGGGCGTCAGCGGCGGCTCGGTCGCGGCGGCCGTGTGGGCGTGCCCCTGCTCATGATGATCGTGGTCGTGGTCGTGGTCGTGGGCCGTGTCGGTGGCGCAAGCGCCTCTGGGGGGCTCTTCATCACCCGGGCCGTCTGCGCCACTTTGCCCCTGATGATCGTGGCGGGTCGGGTTGGCGACACCACTGGCCTGTGCCCCGTTGTCGCAGCAGTGGCTGGTGTGGCTGTGCCCGGCCTGTGGGGTGGCGGCCTTGCTGACGGCCTTGATGGGGGCCTTGATGGGGGCAGCGGCGTGTTGATGGCTGCAGCAGGATTTGCTCATGATGCGTTCCTCTTGAGGGATCCCGCCCCTGCGGGATCCTGGATGACTGCGCCGAGTGTAAACCTTGGTGTAAAGTCCAAGGTCAAGTCCTCTTCTTCTCTTTGTCCGGGGCCATGACAGTGGCCGCTGATCTGCCTCTGGAGCAGGAGGGATGCAAAGGGATGCCAAATCCCTTTCATTAGCGGGTGTTTGTCATCCCGTGGCGGGCCTATACTGGGGACCCTGGATCCCACATCAATCATCAAGGACCTAACATGAGCAATACCGTCACCCTGCAAGGCAACCCCGTCTCCGTCTCCGGCCACTTCCCCGTTGCCGGTGAGCAGGCCAAGCCCTTCTCCCTGGTTGCTGGCGATCTGTCCGATGCGACCCTGGCGACCTTCGCTGGCAAGCGCAAGATCCTGAACATCTTCCCGAGCGTCGACACCCCGACCTGCGCCACTTCCGTGCGCAAGTTCAACGAGCAGGCAAGCGCCCTGAACAACACCGTCGTGCTGTGCATCTCTGCCGACCTGCCGTTCGCCCAGGCCCGTTTCTGCGGCGCCGAGGGTCTGGACAAGGTGGTGAACCTCTCCACCCTGCGTGGCGTCTCCTTCCTGCAGGACTACGGCGTGGCCTTCTCCTCCGGCCCGCTGGTGGGTCTGGCTGCCCGTGCCATCGTGGTACTGGATGAGCACGACAAGGTGCTGCACAGCGAGCTGGTGGCCGAAGTCGCCGACGAGCCGAACTACGCCGCCGCCCTGGCCGTTCTGTAAGTCGCGCCACAGGCTGATTGCCTGACGGCCTGCCCCGTTCACACGGGGCAGGCCGTTTTTATTGCGCTCCCGAACCTTTTACTTATGGGGTGGGTCTGGCTAGACTTCGCCTCCACATCCTCGTTCAGCCTGTATCTGCGATCCCCATGACGTTTGACGAACTCGCCCTTGCCCCCGCCCTGTTGCCCCTGCTGCCCGCCGCGCTGGAAAAACCGACCCCCATTCAGCAGCTAGCCATTCCTGCTGCCTTGTCAGGACGGGATCTGCTTGCCCTGGCCAGGACCGGCAGTGGCAAGACTCTGGCATTCGGCCTGCCGCTGCTGCAGAGGCTGGACGCAGCCAGCGACCGGGTACAGGGATTGGTACTGGTCCCCACCCGGGAGCTGGCAAGCCAGGTGAGCGCCGCCCTGCAGGAGATTGCCGACGGGTTGGGGGTGCGTCTCCTGACCCTGTGTGGCGGGGTGGCCCAGGAGTGGCAGGAGCGGGAACTGGCTCTCGGCCCCCAACTGCTGGTGGCGACCCCCGGACGGTTGCGGGACTTGCTGGCCCAGCAGACGCTGGGGCTGGGTGCCCTGCGCATGCTGGTGCTGGATGAAGCGGATCGCCTGCTGGAGATGGGGTTCTGGCCCGATATCCAGTGGCTGATGAAGGCAATGCCGGAGGCGCGGCAGCAGATGCTCTTCTCCGCCACCTTGCCGGTCGAACTGGAGAGCCTGGCCTCGGGCCTGCTGCAGGATCCGGTGCGCATCGAGGCCGAGCCGCTCAACAGCCTGGTGAGCGATATCGAGGAGCGGCTCTATCTGGTCAACAGGAGCAGCAAGGTGCCTGCGCTGATCGCCCTGCTGGAGGCCGGAGAGTGGCCCCAGGTGCTGGTCTTCATCAGTGCCAGGGACGACGCGGACGGGGTGGCCAAGAAACTCGCCAGGGCTGGCATGACGGTGGCAGCCCTGCACGGAAACAAGGATCAGGCCACGCGGGAGCAGGCGCTGGCGGATTTCAAGGAGGGCAGGGTGCGGGTGCTGGTGGCCACGGATCTGATGGCGCGCGGCATCCACGTGGAGGCATTGCCGGTGGTGATCAATCTGGATCTGCCGGAGCATGCGCCCGTCTACGTGCATCGTATCGGTCGTACCGCCCGTGCCGGGCAGAGCGGTCTGGCCATCTCCCTTACCTGCCACGGGGATGGGGAGGCGCTCGAGGGGATCCGGGCCCTGACCGGTCGGCCCCTGCCCCTGGCGGCGCTGGCAGGTTTCCCGGTGACCGACAAACCCGCCAGCGGGGAGAGCAAACGGGCGCCAAGAGACAAGCAGGCGAACCGTCGCACCCAGGGCAAGCGCAGCATCAAGCAGTTCAAGGGCAAATCCTGAGACGGACTTCTTGGCCCCGGCGGGAGCCTGTCGTCGTGAAGGAGAGGAGAGATCGGCAGCGCGCCCGGGGGCGCGCCAAACTACACGGCAAGGGGGTCAGTCGTGGAACTGGTTGATCAGGCGGGAGAGGTTTTGCAACCGCTCCACCAGCAGGGTGATGCCATCGAGGGCCTGACGGCTGTTGTCCGCGGTGTGGCTCGCCAGTTGGTGGATCTGGTGGATCCCCTGATCCAGGGTGCTGGTGACATCCGCCTGCTGGCTCACCGCCTGGGCTATCTCGTCGCTGGTGTGGGTCACCCGGGCCAGCATCCGGTTGATCTGGTCGAGCACCTCGGCGGTGGCCCCCATGTGCTGCTGGCAGAGCACTGATGTCTGGGCCCCCTGCTCCATGCCATCGGACAGTTGCCGGGTGCTCTGTTGCAGCGCCCCTATCATGTCGCTTATCTCGCCGGTGGAGCTGCGGGTCTTCTGGGCCAGGGCCCGTATCTCGTCGGCCACCACCGCAAAGCCGCGCCCCTGTTCACCGGCCCGTGCCGCCTCGATGGCCGCATTGAGGGAGAGCAGGTTGGTCTGATCCGCAATCTGCCCGATCACCTCCAGAATGCCGTTGATCTTCTGGCTGTCCTGGGTCAGGCGCGCCAGCACGCCCTGGCTGGCGTCCAGCTCCTGATGAAGCCTGTCGACCGAATCCCGGGTGGTGGCCAGCGCCTGCTGGCCACTGGCGGACACCTGCTGGACCTCGCCCACCAGCGCATTGGCCTGGTGGGCATTGTCAGCCACATCGCGGATGGACTGGCTCATCTGGGTGATGGCCGCCGCCAGTTGCTCGCTCTGGGCCCGCTGCTGTTGCAGGTGAGTGTCTATGGTCTGGATATGCCCCCTGTCATCCTCCGCCGCCTGCAGGATCTGCTGGTTGGTGTCCGCGCTGCGACCTACCACGGCGCGCAGCTCCGCCTTCTTCATGCGCAGCAGCAGTTCAAGGGCGGCCAGGCTGTCCTGACGCCTGGCATAGAGTACCTGGCAAAGGGCGCTGCCCTGCTCCTCGCCCGCCATGGCCAGCAGCCTGGCTAGCCGCCGTTGCAGATGCCAGCCATGTCTCATCTGGGCCAGCAAGCAGAGCAGAGTGATGACTCCCCACCCCGGCTGGCCGGTGACCAGACTGGCCCCCATGCCGAGCAGGGCGGTGCCAGAGAGCAGCAGACACAGCTGCCCCGGCTCCAGGGTCAGCCGGGTCAGCCAGGGCAGTGCCTTGCCGTCACGGATCCGGGCATAGAGCTGCTCTGCCCAGGCGATGTCGTGATCCTGGGGACGGGTGCGGACAGACTGGTATTCGATGATCTGCTGCTGATCGTTGAGAATCGGCGTGACGTAGGCGTTGACCCAGTAGAACTGACCACTCTTGGCGCGGTTCTTTACCAGCCCCATCCAGCTCTTGCCTTGTTGCAGGCGGCGCCACATGTCGGCGAACGCGGCCTTGGGCATGTCGGGGTGGCGGACCAGATTGTGGGGCTCCCCTTCCATTTCGGTCGCGCTGTAGCCCGCCACATCGCAAAAGTGCTGGTTGGCATAAGTGATGTGACTGGTGGGATCCGTGGTCGAGATCAGTGATATGTGATCGGGGAAACGGATCTCCCCTTCGTGCCGGGTTGTGGTCATGTGCGCATCCTGAATGAGCCAAGTAACTGATAAAATTATTTTTTATTTTTGTGATTGTTACGGCGTCATTGTAGATGCGGACTGTTACACCACCTTGGCTTGGGTCAATAAATCAACACGGCAAAGGCTGAAAAAAGTCGTAGATGGCGGGCTCAGCCGCGGGGAGTGAAGTCGTGGATCTCCCCCGTCCTCGGTTTGAAGCGGGGGTCATTGTCTTCTGCGCTGGCGACCCAGGCCATGGCCTGGCAGAAACTCTCCTGCTTGGCGAAGGCATCCCGGGCCTGATCGATGGCTCGTTCGGCATTGCGCCGCTCCATCTTGCTGGCCTTGCGGTCGCTGAACTGCTTCTGCTGGCTCAACATCCATTCGAGGAAGGCCTGGCGGCATTCGGTTTCATCGGCGGCCTTGGCGGGAAGGGCAACAAACAGGGCAATCAGGAGCAGAGCACGCATGGCAGGATCGGATCACGGGGTTGATGAATGAAAAGAGGCGGCATTTTATGCCGGGAACTTGAACAGGAACAGTGCCAGGAGGGGTCAGATGTCCCGACTCCTCCCCGGACTCAGTGTTTGACGAGGTAGAGCTGACGGCTGTAGGCAACGTCTTCCGGGTTGTTGATGGGATACCCCTTGAGCCAGGGCTTGATGAGCCGGGCATTGGTGTACTGGTAGATGGGGGCGATGGGGGCCTCCTTCTGCAAGATGGCCTCGGCCTCATCGAACAGGCGGGCCCGTTCTGCGGGATCCTGACTGTTGGCCGCCTGCGCCAGCAGCTTGTCGTAAGCCGGGTTGGCGAACCGGGCCATGTTGCCGCTGTGGCCCGATCCCCAGAGCCCGAGGAAGGCGGAGGGGTCGTTGTAATCGGCGACCCAGGAGGAGCGGATCACCTCGAACTGGCCGCTTTGACGGCTGTCGAGATAGGTTTTCCACTCCTGGTTGGTGAGCTCGACCCGGGCCCCTAGCTTCTGTTTCCACAGGTTGGCGATGGCCAGTGCCATCTTCTTGTGAATTTCCGCCGTGTTGTAGAGCAGGGTCAGCTTGAGGGGATTGCTTGGGTCGTAGCCCGCTTCTTTCAGCAGGGCTCTGGCACGCTCGTCCAGCGCCTGCTGGCTGCTGGTGGAGAGCAGATTGGGCTTGGGGTCGAAGTCGGCGGTCACGTCCGGGGTAAAGTGGTAGGCCGGTTTCTCCCCGGTGCCCAGCACCTTGTCGGCAATCAGGCCCCTGTCGATGGTGTAGGAGAGCGCCTGGCGCACCCGCACATCATTGAGGGGCGGGCGTTGGGTGTTGAAGGCGTAGTAGTAGGTGCCGAGCTGTTCCGGGGTATAGACCTCCCCCGGGATCTGGGCCATCAGGCTCTGGTACTGCTCCTTGGGGAAGGATTCGGTGATGTGCAGATCCCCGGCCAGATAGCGGTGGGTGGCCGCGCTCTCCTGGTTGATGGGCACGAAGGTGACGCGGGTCAGCACCGTGTGGGCGCGATCCCAGTAGTAGGGATTGGGCGTCAGCTCCAGTTTCTCGTTCACCACCCGGTGACTCAGCACGAAGGCGCCGTTGCCCACCAGCTTGCCGGGCTGGGTCCACTGGTTGCCATATTGTTCCATGCTGGCCCGGTGCAGGGGCGACAGGCTGGGATGGGTCAGCAGGCTCAGGAAATAGGGCACCGGCTGGGAGAGGGTCACCTTCAGGGTATGGTCATCGACGGCCTTCACCCCGAGCGCATCGGGGGCCAGCTTGCCTGCCACTATGTCGTCCACCTTGTCGAAGCGCGCGAGCTGGGCGAACCAGGCGAAAGTGGCGGCTTCCCTGGGGTCAACCAGCTTGCGCCAACCATAGACGAAGTCGGCGGCGCGCACGGGGTCGCCGTTGGACCAGCGGGCATCCGGCCTCAGGTGGAAGGTGAATGTCTGGTTCCCCTCGTTGTCCCAGCGGGATGCCACCCCGGGCAGCACCTTGCCGTCCGGCCCCTGGGTCAGCAGCCCCTCGTAAAGGTCTCTGAGGACCTGCAGCTCCGGCAGTCCCACCAGCTTGAGAGGGCTCAGGCTCGCCGGTTCATCCTTGAGATGACGGACGACGGCCTGCTCGGCGGCGAGTGGGGTGCCGGGTGGCACATCGGCAGCCTGGACGCAGGCACAGCCCAGCAGGGCCAACAGGGGGCTCCATCCTTTCATGGTGAATCCTTCAAAATGTGTGAAGCGGGGAGAAAACTCGGCGAGAATGCATCGCCGGCAGATGGGAAATCATGATATCCCCTTTGCTGGTCAGACCGCCAGCATGAGTCCCATTGATATCCGATGCGGCTGTCAACGAAGGGGCGCCGTGAGCGCCAGGAAAAGGAGAGAATGATGAGAGCATGGATCTTGTTGGTCTGCGTGCTGAGCCAGGGCGCCTGGGCGTTGGCCCCGTGCGAGAAGAGCAGCCCGGTGGGAAGCTGGTGCGAGGTGAACATCGAGGCGCTGCACCCCACCCAGGGCGGTGTGGGGCAGTTGCAGGTGGATACCACTGCCCGGGAGCTGGCGGACAAGAGCGAGAAGCAGCTCGACAAACTGATGAAAAAGAAAGAGATCCCCATCGTCATCGCGCCTGATGGGGGTTACTGGCTGGTGGACAGGCACCACCTGACCAAGGCGCTGTGGCAGCAAGGGGTGAAGCAGGTCAGGGTAAAGGTGATTGCACGGTTGCAGGACAGGGCCAATTTCTGGAGCCAGATGCAGAACAACCACTGGGCCTGGCTCAAGGATGAACGGGGTCAACCCCTGACTCCCGAGCAGTTGCCCGGCCATATCGGTGAGTTGCCGGATTATCCCTACCGCACCCTGGCGGGGCTGTTGCAGGATGCGGGCTACTTCAGCAAGAAGGATCAGGTCTACTTCGTCGAGTTTGCCTGGGCCAGCTGGCTCGGCCAGCAGATGGCCTGGCAGCCGATCGATGAGGTCAACCTCGCGGATCGCCTCGCCGAAGCCAAACGGCTGGCGTGCAGCAGCAAGGCGGCGGATCTGCCTGGTTACCCCGGCAAGCAGTGTCGCGTCAATCAGCCCAGAACGGCGGGTTAAGGGATCCTGCACAAAGGGTCTGGTTGATATTTGTTCTCGATTGGCCATGATACAGACTCCACTCGTGTCGGCAAAGGAGAGGAACATGGAACATCAGAACTGGCAACGTTACATGCTGGAGGCGGAGAATGCCCTTGGCATGGGGGCTCTGGGCACGGCGATCTGCCTCTATCAGCAGGCTCTGGGGGAAGTGTATGAGCTGGCCTCCGGGGATCTGGACGAACTGGCCAGCATGCGGGTCGCCACCTGTCACCGCATGGCCGATTTCTGGCGTGCCATGGAAGAGCCCGCCTATGAACTGCGCTACCTCAAGCTCGCCTCCGAACTGGTCACCGCCCTGGTGCCCCAGTGCCCCAACCGGGAGTGCGAATCCCTCATCAGCGAGCTGGGCTGCTGCCGCGCCGCCCTGCTCTCCTTCTTGAAGCGCCACCCCAATCCGGAGATCGCCCGGCTTATCCAGGTGCAGGACAGGGTGCAGGGCTGCGAGTTGATAGGCCGGTTCCGTCTCAACTGAGTTCAGCGCCGTTTTTGCAGCTTGCTGGCGATGCGGCTTTGCGCCTCTTCCCCTTGCAGGGCCTGGGCGAAGGCGCGCGCTTCCAAGTCGATGACGAAATGCACTGCCTGTTTGAGCTCCTGCTTGAGCAGCGCCTTGCTCTTCTGGAGCGCCATCGGCGGCTTGGCCGCCAGTTTCAGCCCTTGTTCCCGAGCGAAGGGGAGCAGGTCCGCCGGGGTCAGCACCCGGTTGGCGAGCCCGAGACGCAGCGCCTCTTCCCCATCGATGGCCTCTGCCAGCAGCAACAGCTCCGCCGCCTTGAGGTGACCGACGGCGCGTGGCAGCAGCAGGCTGGCGGCAAACTCCGGCACCAGTCCCAGCTCGACGAAAGGCAGCTGCAGCCGGGCGTTGTCACCCAGATAGACCAGGTCGCAGTGCAGCAGCAGGGTAGTGCCGATGCCGACTGCCGGGCCGCCCACGGCGGCGATCACCGGTTTGGGGAAGTCCGCCAGGGTGTGCAGAAATTGCAGGATGGGGTCGTCCGGCTCAAGGGCATGCTTGCCAACAAAGTCGGCCAGATCGTTGCCGGCGGTGAAGCACTCCGCCTGGCCTTGCAACAGCAGCACATGGACCTCTTCGTCCCGGGCGGCCTGGCGCAGTGCGTCGGTCAGCGCCAGATACGTCTCCGTGTTGAGGGCATTGCGCTTTTCCGGTCGATTGAAGGTCAGGGTGAGCAAGCCGTCCTGCTGTTCGGCCAGAATTGTGAGGGCCATGTCTGAATCCTTGTTGTCGGGGGCTGTCAAAAGCTTGCCACAGGGGTAAGCTTTGTCTCGTTTAACAACATCATAAAAGGATTTCAACCATGTTTAAACGTGCGTTTTATTCCACCATGGCACTGCTTCTGGCCGCCCCGGCCCTGGCCAAGGTCGACGCAGTCGATGGTTATGTGCGTCTGCTGCCCCCTGGCTCGCCGAACACGGCGGCGTTCATGGTGCTCAGGAACGATGGGGACAAACCGGTGAAACTGGTGGCGGGAGCGTCTCCTGAGGCGGGCCGTGTCGAGCTGCACACCCATTTGCACGAGAACGGCGTCATGAAGATGCGCCAGGTGGAGAGTATCGAGATCCCGGCCAAGGGGGAGGCCGTGCTCAAGCCCGGCAGCCTGCACATCATGTTGTTCGACATCCATACCCTGGCCCAGGGCACGCCCTTCCCGCTGACCCTGACCCTGGACGATGGGCAGACGCTGTCACTGAGCCTGCCCGTGAAGCCGGTCGAACCCATGAAAGGGATGAAGCACTGACATTTATGGACGCTTGTTCAGCTTTTTACTCTAGGTATTCCTTGCCCAGCGGGTAAAATGATGGCCTTTCCAGTCCAAAATGGAGCGAAGTGATGAAGAAGACCCTGATTGCCGGCACTGTGATGGCTCTGCTCAGCCATGGGGCCATGGCCGCCAATGACTGGCGTTTTGCGGCGGGTGCCGATCTGTGGAATGCCCAGGGAAGTGGCCAGGTCAGCAGCGTGGGTGCCGATGGCAGCTACGACGAGAACTACAACTGGAGCGGCTACCTGCAACTGGAGCACGGCATCCTGCTGCTGCCCAACGCCAAGTTCGAAATGTCCGACTTCAGCAGCAGCGGCGGCAGCTTCAACAACGATCTGCTGGCTTACGACCTGAGCCTCTACTATCGCCTGTTCAACAACGACCTGTTCCAGATCGACCTGGGTCTGACCGGTCGTCGCTACGACGGTGATTTCAACACCCAGCACTACTCCTATGACAAGGATGTGCTGATGGCCTACACCGGCGCCGAAGTGCGCATCCCGGGGACCGGCTTTGCCGCCTTCGGCGATGCCCGCGTGCAGGATGCCGACAACTACGACTACCGTCTGGGCGGCTCCTACAAGTTCTCTTCCGTGCCGCTCAAGATCCGCGCCGGCTGGCGTGAGGCCGAGATGGACTTCGATCGCGTCGATCAGACCATCGACGGCTGGTTCATTGGTGGTGAATTCACCTTCTGATCTCCCTGAGGAGCACACATGGGCCACATCATAGTGACTGGCGCGGGGTCCGGACTGGGCCGCGCCCTGACCATAGGGCTGGTTGAACGCGGCCATCAGGTTTCCATGATGGGTCGCCGTTACCAGAAACTGCAGGAGCAGGAAGAGCTGCTCGGCAAGGCGGTGATCGGCATTGCCGCCGATCTCGCACACCACGAAGAGGTGGATGTCGCCTTTGCCGCTGCGGTGGAGTGGGGCGGCCTGCCCGACATGGTGATCCACTGTGCCGGTGTCGGCGAGTTCGGCCCGGTGGGTGTCTACACCGCCGAGCAGATCCGCCGGGTGGTGGAGAGCAATCTCATCTCTACCATACTGGTGGCCCAGCAGACGGTGCGCCTCATCGGCGACAAGGGCGGGGTGCTGGCGAATGTGCTCTCCTCCGCTGCCCAGACCGGCAAGGCCAACGAGAGCCTCTATTGCGCCTCCAAATGGGGCATGCGCGGCTTTCTCGAATCCTTGCGGGCCGAGCTGAAGAGTGCTCCCCTGCGACTGGTGAACCTCTATCCGAGCGGGATCCGCAGCGAGTTCTGGGAGAATTCGGATCACGTGGATTCGAGTGGTTTCATGACGCCGGAGGACGCGGCAGCCTACATGCTGGATGCGCTGGCCGCGAGAAGCAGCTGCCATGTGACCGATCTCTTTATCGGTCGCAATGCCTGAAGCGCCGTGAACCGGCCCCGTCGCCAGATGACAAGGAAAAAAAAGCGCGCCATTTGGCGTAATGCCGATCAGTTAAGGATCCATTGACCGATCCTCAGGCTGTGTAAGAATCCGAAACTCCTTGTTGGGTTTCGGATTTTTTTATGCGTATCGACCAAGCTCTCGACTTCATTCACGCCTGTCCTCCCGGAAAGTTTGAGT
>NZ_JAGKRH010000087.1:0-6048 GCF_017939245.1 Aeromonas sp. PrichA-15
GTATAACCTGGCCAGAAGGAGGCAATATCAATATGATGCACGGCGACAGCAGGGTGATGGTGGTGGTGTGTTTGGAGACAGCCAGTTTACCAGCACCCTGTCTGTCAACTTCCACTTCCCCAAGATCCCGCGAAGAACCTTTTTTACTTGGAATGTCCCGCGCAGCAGGCGGCCGGTTGGAAGGGGCAAGATCGGGTGATGGCCCTACCTGCCGAGGCCAGCGATCCGAGCATGGGCTTCGCGCATTCCCTGTTCCGCCCCGTGGGGGCGCAGATCCATTCCCTCTGCGTAGACGAATTCCACCTCCGTGATGCCCATCAGGCCGAGCACGGATTGGAGGTAGGGGGTGACCGCATCTGTCGTCTGTCCCTGATGCACGCCGCCGCGGCTGCTGAACACCAGGGCGTTGACCCCTTCCACCAGCCCCATGGGGTAGGTGTCGGTGTAACGGAAAGTCACCCCGGCCCGTGCCACCAGATCGAACCAGTTCTTGAGGGGGGTCGGTACATTGAGGTTGTACATGGGGGCGCCGATCAGCAGCAGGTCGGCGGCCTTGAGTTCGGCAATCAGCCGATCCGACAGCGCCACCGCCTGCCGGATGGCCTCATTGGCCGGTTCAGCCCCCCGCAGGGCGTGAAACAACGGGCTGTCGAGGGCGGGCAAGTCGAGGGCGGTCAGATCACGCACCACCACCTGGTCCTGATGGCCCTGCTCCCGGCGTGTTTGCAGGAAGCGCTCCATCAACTGGTTGGTGCGGGATGCGGGGCCGTTGAGGCTGGATTGCAGCAGCAGGATCTGGCTCATGAGGGAAACTCCATCTGAAACGTGTGAAGAATGAAGGGAGCTTACCAGTCATTTTTTTCCGCAGTGCTGATAGAATTTCGCCATATTGGTTCCAAAAGGTATGCAATAGATGGCAAACACGCTCAACGGCATCGATCTCTTCGCCACCGTGGTGGAGGCGGGGAGTTTCGCCCAGGCGGCGGAGCGGCTTCACCTCACCCGCTCGGCGGTGGGCAAGGGGGTGGCGCGGCTGGAGCTGCGTCTCGGCGTGCAACTGTTTCATCGCACTACCCGCAGCCAGAGCCTGACCGAGGAGGGTGCGCTCTTCTATCGCCACTGCCTGCGGGCGCTGGAGGAGGTGCGTCTTGGGGAAACGGCGCTGGCCAGCAACAAGCTCATCCTCAACGGCAGATTGAAGGTCTCCATGCCGGTGCTGTTCGGCCAGCAGTGCGTGGCCCCCATTTTGCTGGCGCTGGCGAAGGCGCATCCCGGGCTGGCCCTGGAGCTGTCGTTCAGCGATCGCAAGGTGGATCTGGTGGAGGAGGGGATGGATCTGGTGATCCGCAACGCAGAGCCGCCGGACAGCCTGGATCTGGCGGCGCGCAGGCTCGGGGAGCACGGCATGACGCTTTGCGCCTCGCCCGCCTATCTGGCCGAGCGGGGGGAACCTGTGACCCTGGCCGAGTTACCGGAGCACGAGTGCATTGCCTATCTGCGCCAGGGGCGGGTGCTGTCGTGGTGGTGGCAGGAGGCCGAGGCATGGCGCGAGGTCCAGCCCAGAGGGCGGTTGCAGATGGACGATCTCAACGCCATCACCCAGGCAGCCATCGCGGGCTTTGGTCTCGCCTGGCTGCCGACCTGGCTGGCACGCCCGCACCTTGAACGGGGCGAGCTGCGCGAAGTGCTGGGTGCGCTCAAGGGCAGGAGCTATCCCATCAACGCCCTCTGGCCCCACAGCCCGCACTTGCCGCTCAAGACCAGAATGGCCATCGACTGGTTGGCGAGCCGCCTGCCCGAGCAGCTGGCCAGCGTGAACGTGCCGGGTCATCAGCCCCAATGAAAAAGGGCCTGCTGTGACAGGCCCTTTTTCATTTTCTGTGGTTCCGAGGGTCAGGCCTCGGCCTTGTTCAGCCACTCCACCCTGTACTGGGCGCCGGCGCCCTGGGCCAGCTTGGCGCACAAGGGTTTCAAGAAGGCCTCGATCTGCTCGTCCAGCATCCAGGGGGGGCTGACGATGAGCATGCCGGAGCCGTTCATGCCCCAATCGCTGGTCTGGCCGGCCACTTCCAGCTCGGCCACCAGGACGTTGCCGAAGTTCTCCCGCTTGATCGCTTTGAGCATGTCGCGGGACTTGTCCGCCTCTTGCCCGAGGATGGGATACCAGAGGGCGTAGATGCCGGTGGCCCAGCGCTTTTGCGCTTTTTTAAGGGTATCGACCACGGCGAAGTAATCTTCCTTCAGCTCATAGGGGGGGTCGATGAGCACCAGGCCGCGGCGCGGGGTGGGGGGCAGCAGGGCCACCAGCCCCTCGAAGCCGTCGCGATGGTGGACGGCGACGCGGGAGTCGTACCCCATGTTGGCGCGAAGATCCTCCACCTCGTTGTTGTGCAGCTCCATCAGCGCCAGCTTGTCCTGATCGCGGATAAGGCGGCGGGACAGCTCCGGCGAGCCGGGGTAGTAGTGCAGCTGGCCATCGCTGTTCATTTCCTCGATGACACCCAGATAGGGGGCCATGGCAGACCACTGGGCCCGCTCATCCCACAGGCGTTTGATCCCGTCGGCGTATTCCGCTTTCTTCTGGGACCAGTCGCCGCGCAGGTCGTAGAGACCGCCACCGGCATGGGTGTCCAGCACGATGAAGGGTTTCTCCTTCTTCTTGAGGGACTCGATGATCAGGGCCTGGACGGCGTGTTTGAGCACATCGGCGTGGTTGCCGGCGTGAAAGGCGTGGCGGTAGCTCAGCATATGAGATCTCTGAGGGGGCCCTGCTGGGCACCCAGTAACGATAGATAGTGAAACAGGTTGCGGCTGTCGCCGCGAAACAGGGCGAGGGTGCGCAGGGTCTGCAACAAGACCCCCTGTTGCAGCCGCTCCAGCTCCAGTTCGTGGGCCAGCATGGTCTGGTACTCCTCGGCCCCCACCCGTGACTTGGCCTGCTGGCGCAGGGTGCGCCAGGGGAGTAGCACCGCCTCGGTCTGTACCAGGGCCGGTTGCAAGTCCGTGAGGTCGACCGGGATCCGGAGCAGGTCGAGGTGGTGCAGCAGGAGCGCCAGGTTGACGTTGCCCCCCATGCTTTGCACGTGGAGCCAGTCCTGGCTGCGCTGGCCATAGGCGCCTGTGCTCCATGTCCAGAACTCGGAAGGGGTGGGCAGGGCGTCGGGGCTGACCCGCTCGCTGGCCATCAAGGCTTCATCACGCAAAGAAGGCCTGCTCCATGGTTTCCAGCTCTTCAGAGAGGCTCATCCACTCCAGCTCGACGTGCTCCAGCTCCTCCTTGAGGGGGACCTGGGACTTGAGCAGCTCGGAGAGCTTGCCCTTGGCGCTCTCTTCATAGATGGCGGGATCGGCGAGCTGCTCTTCCACCGCGGCCAGCTTGGCCTGCAGCTTCTCCATGCTGGTTTCGAGCTTCTCCAGCTTCTGGCGCAGCGGCCGGGTCGCTTGCCGGAACTGGGCTTCGAGGCGCTTCTGATCCTTGCGCGCCACCGCCGAGTTGGCGGAGACAGTGCCATCTGCCGGCTTGGCATTGGCCTCTTTCTCCTGCTCGCCGAGCCACTTGTGGTAGTCGTCGAGATCCCCATCGAAGGGCTCGACCCGGCCGCCGTGGACCAGATAGAAGTCATCCGTGGTGGTGCGCAGCAGGTGACGGTCGTGAGAAACCACCACCATGGCCCCCTCGAACCCTTGCAGGGCCATGGTCAGGGCGTGGCGCATCTCCAGATCCAGGTGGTTGGTCGGTTCATCCAGGAGCAGCAGGTTGGGCTTTTGCCAGGTGATGAGAGCCAGCACCAGACGCGCTTTCTCACCGCCGGAGAAGGGGGCCACCTTGTCGAGTACCTTGTCGCCGTGAAAACCGAAGCTGCCGAGGTAGTTGCGAAGCTCCTGCTCGGTCTTGTCCGGGGCCAGGCGCACCAGGTGATCGAGTGGGCTGTCATCAAGGCGCAGAGTCTCGAGCTGATGCTGGGCGAAGTAGCCGATGCTCACCCCGGCGCTCACCTCCAGCTTGCCGGAGAGGGGCGGGTTGGAGCCCGACAGCATCTTGATGAAGGTGGACTTGCCCGCGCCGTTGCGACCGAGCAGGCCGATGCGCGACCCCGGCACCAGGTTGAGCTTGATCTTCTCCAGGATCACCTTGTCGCCGTAACCGGCGCTGAGGTTCTCCATGGCGATGAGCGGGGTCGGCAGAGCGGAGGGCTCGCGAAACTCGAAGCTGAACTCGGAGTCGGCGTGGGCGGGCAGGATCTTCTCCATCCGCTCCATGGCTTTGAGCCGGCTTTGGGCCTGACGGGCCTTGGAGGCCTTGTAGCGGAAGCGGTCCACATAGGATTGCATGTGGGCCATCTCCCGTTGCTGCTTCTCGTACATGGACTGCTGCTGGGCCAGGTGCTCGGCCCGTTGCAGTTCGAAGTCGGAGTAGCCGCCGCTGTATTCGTTGAGCTTGCCGTTCTCGATATGGATGATGCGATTCACCACGGAATCGAGGAAGTCGCGGTCGTGAGAAATGAGCACCAGCGTGCCCTGATAGCCCTTGAGCCACTTCTCCAGCCAGATGACGGCGTCGAGATCCAGGTGGTTGGTCGGTTCATCCAGCAGCAGCAGATCGGAGCGGCAGAGCAGCGCCTGGGCCAGGTTCAGGCGCATACGCCAGCCACCGGAGAAGCTTCTGACCGGCGAGTCGAGCTGATCGCCGCCAAAACCCAGACCGTGCAGCAGCTCGGCGGCACGGGCGCGAATGCTGTAGGCACCTATGGTATCGAGCTTGCCGTGCAGCTCGGCCACCAGCAGACCGTTGTCATCCGCCTCGGCCCGGGCGAGCTCGCCCTCCAGGGCGCGGAACTCCTTGTCGCCGTCGATCACGTACTCCAGGGCGGAGCAGTCCAGCGCCGGGGTCTCCTGGGCCACGCCGGCAATCTGCCAGCCGGCGGGCAGGCTGAAGCTGCCGTTGTCGATGGCCAGCTCGCCCCGCACCAGCGCAAAGAAGGTGGACTTGCCACAGCCGTTCTTGCCCACCAGGCCCACCTTGTGGCCGGGGTGTATGGTGGCGGACGCGTTGTCCAGCAGCGTGCGGCCGCCGCGGATCAGTTCGATTTGACTGGCAACTATCATGGATGGGTCTGCTTGGCTCGATTGAAGGAGAGAAACTGGCGCGGATCTTACGTGAAATGACACAAATTTGCACTTGAGGGCGGGGGGGATGGCTGCCGCCGGAAAAACGTGTCATAACAGAGACATCTGGGGGGCAGGAGGCTGACCATGTTGATTAAAGAGATCATGACGACCCGGGTCGCGACCGTTTCCATGGATGACAGGCTGAGCGTCATCAAGGAGATCTTCGAGCAGGCCCATTTCCGCCACCTTCTGGTGGTGGAAGAAGAGGAGCTGGTGGGGGTCATCTCGGACCGGGATCTGCTGCGTGCCATCAGCCCCTATCTGGACACGGATGCCGAGATGAACCGGGACACCGAGACCCTCAACCGGCGCGCCCACCAGATCATGAGCCGTGAACCCATCACCGTCTCCCCCGAACGCTCCCTGAAAGAGGCCGCCGGCCTCATGCTGGAGCACCAGATCTCCTGCCTGCCTGTGCTGGAAAACGGCGCCCTGGTGGGCATAGTGAGCTGGAAGGACCTGCTGAGGGTCATGCGCGGCTGGCAGCCGGTCTGACGGGGCGGGGAAGGTGTGCGGGGAGCCCGTGTCGCCCGGCAGGGCTTCCCTGCTTCTCGCCTTGTCGAAGTATTAAACTGCATTAATCAAATATTTCAGTTCACTTATGTTGTAAAAGTGATTTTTGTGGTCATAAATTCTATCGATGTCATTTCATGTGACACTATATGTCGCGGCGTCAGCTCGAATTGACGCTTTTATAATTAATCGTTCGCCGCTTCAGTTCCCATCTTAAATACGAAAGGGGACTCCCTCCGACGTAGGTGGGAGGGGAATTTCGCCGGGGCGTCAGCCCCGCTGGTTTTGAATGTATTGCTTGATCACCTCCAACGGTGCTCCGCCGCAAGAGCCCGCAAAGTAAGAGCGTGACCAGAGTACGGGTTT
>NZ_JAGKRH010000088.1:0-11674 GCF_017939245.1 Aeromonas sp. PrichA-15
AAAACTGGGAATAACGCCTTAAATGGCGAAGAAACGGTCTAAATAGGCTGATTCAAGGCATTTACGGGAGAAAAGATCGGCTCAAACTGAAAAAATGAAATGACTGAGTCAGCCGAGAAGAATTTCCCCGCTTATTCGCACCTTCCCTAATCGAACCTACGTAGTTGCCACCTCGATTATTTGATTCGTCCAGCCAGGGGCGCTTGCTTGCTCCTCCCCCTGCCAAGGGGGAGGCGGGGAGGGGGTCATGGCTCCATCCATCAATCGGCACGGCACATCCCGACCCTCCCCTTGCAAAGGGGAGGGGCAAAGCAGAGGGTTCACCGGTTGCATGGCAGAGTGGCATCACTCGAACCGTCCTCCTGCCTTCAGGGGCGCCGAGCCGCCAAAAAAACGGGGCCCGAGGTGTCCCCCGGGCCCCGCAAGCAGATGGCGTGCTTAGATGCTGGATTTGACGCTGACGAACTCGGGGTAGGCATCGATGCCGCACTCGTGGACATCCACACCCATCATCTCTTCCTCTTCGCTGACCCGCAGGCCCATGGTGGCCTTGAGCAGGCTCCAGACCACGAGGGAGACGACAAAGACCCAGCCGAAGATGGTGGCAGCACCCAGCAACTGGGCACCGAAGGTGGCGCTCGTGTTGGAGAAGGGCACCACCATCAGGCCGAACAGGCCGCAGACGCCGTGTACCGAGATGGCACCGACCGGATCATCGATCTTCAGGCGATCGAAGGCGACGATGGCGTAGACCACCAGGGCACCGGCCAGGGCGCCGATCAGGCTGGCGAACAGCGGGCTGGGGGAGGCCGGGTCGGCGGTGATGGCGACCAGGCCGCCGAGGGCGCCGTTGAGGATCATGGTGAGATCCGCCTTGCCCCAGGTGAGCTTGCTGACCAGCAGGGCGCCGACCACACCGGCGGCCGCGGCGGCGTTGGTGTTGACGAAGACGGTGCCGATGGCGGTGGCGTCAGCGGCGCTGGAGAGCGCCAGTTGGGAGCCACCGTTGAAGCCGAACCAGCCCATCCAGAGGATCAGGGTGCCCAGGGTCGCGAGCGGCAGGTTGGAGCCGGGGATGGGGTAGATCTCCCCTTGCTTGCCATATTTGCCGCGACGGGGGCCGAGCAGCAGCACGGCGGCCAGGGCAGCGGCAGCGCCCGCCATGTGGACGATGCCGGAGCCTGCGAAGTCGGAGAAGCCCGCCTCCTTCAGGAAGCCGCCACCCCAGCTCCAGTAGCCTTCCACGGGGTAGATGAAGCCGGTCATCACCACGCAGAACAGCAGGAAGGACCAGAGCTTCATCCGCTCTGCCACCGCACCTGAGATGATGGAGGTGGCGGTGGCGACGAACACCACCTGGAAGAAGAAGTCGGAGTGCAGGGAGTGGCCCGCGTCGTCCGCCTGGCTGCCCATCAGGCTGCCAAAGCTCGGCAGCCAGCCGCCAGCGCTGTTGTCCACGTACATGATGTTGTAGCCGACCAGCAGGAACATGATGCAGGCGATGGCATAGAGCAGGATGTTCTTGGTCAGGATCTCGGTGGTGTTCTTGGCGCGGACCAGGCCGGCTTCGAGCATGGCGAACCCGGCGGCCATCCACATGACGAGCACGCCGGAGATCAGCAGGTAGAAGGTGTCGAGTGCATAGCGCAGCTCGCTGACGGATGTGATCAACTCTTCCATGTCGTATTCCTCAGTTCCAGTCGTATCAAAGGGCGTCTGCGTCGGTCTCGCCGGTGCGGATGCGCACGGCGGCCTGCAGGTCATAAACGAAGATCTTGCCGTCACCTATCTTGCCGGTGTGGGCGGCCTTGCTGATGGCTTCGATGATCTGCTCGACGTTGTCGGCCAGGGTGGCGATCTCCAGCTTTACCTTGGGCAGGAAATCCACCTGGTATTCGGCACCCCGGTACAGCTCGGTGTGCCCCTTCTGGCGGCCAAACCCCTTGACCTCGGAAACCGTCAGCCCCTCGACGCCGAGGTTGGCGATGGCTTCGCGCACGTCGTCGAGTTTGAACGGCTTGATGATGGCGGTGATTAATTTCATGCAATATCCCCAATCCTTGTGGTTCACCCAGATAAAGGCAAATATTGCGCCAGAAAAGTATTTTTCTTTTTATTCATGCACTTACTTATTAATCGCAGCCCTGGTCAGCGAGGCTTGCCCAATATGGGCAGGGCTGCGCCAAAGGTGTGCACCGCCGTGGTGCAATCTGGCCGGCAGAAGAACGGAAGGGAGCGTGACGGCGCGCAAAACTCGAAAGTGTGCGGGCTGCTACTGTTGTTCAACAAGAGGGCTACTTGGCCGATAACCCGTCATGACGGGGTGTCGAGGCCAGTCGCCCCCTTGAAGGCTCGACCGGCAGGCCCGGTTTTCCCGCCAGGTCAACAAGCGGATCCGTGGCGCTGAGTAGCAGAACAAGGAAGGTTTTCATGCTGCATGACAATGAGATGACAAGGCTACCGGCCCTCGACGAGGCCGTGATGAGCGGTATGCTGGAGGTCGTGAGCGACGGTCTCTGGGACTGGAATGCCAACACCGGCTATGTCCATCGCTATCCCGGCTGGTATCAGATGCTGGGGTATGAGCCCCACTCCCTCGACAACACCGTCTTCACCTGGGAGAACCTGATCCACCCGGACGATCTGGCGCAGGTCATGGAGAGCTTCGATGCCTGCCTGAGCGGGCGGGCGGCGGACTACCGGGCCGAATACCGCTGCCGTTGCCGTAACGGTGACTACCTCTGGGTGGCGGATTGCGGCCGCATCGTCGCACGCAACCCGGACGGCAGTGTCGCCAGGATGGTGGGGGCACACCGCAACATCCACGCCCAGCGGGAACTCTACGCCCGGCTGGAGCTGCAAAACCGCACCCTGGAGCAGCAGGTGGCGCAGCGTACCGCCGAACTGGAGCGGCTCAACCAGGCATTGCAGTTCCAGGTGGAGGAAAACCGCCGCCTGGCGGAGACGGACTCCCTGACCGGCGCGGCCAGCCGCTATCGGCTGGAGCAGGCGGTGCGGCTGGAGCATGAGCGCGCCAAGCGCTTCAAGGAGCCCTTTGCCGTGATCGCCATGGACGTGGACGACTTCAAGCAGATCAACGATCGCCATGGCCACGGGTGGGGGACCAGACCCTGATCGATATCGTGCAGCTGACCCGGGGCTGCATCCGCGAGATCGATCTGCTGGCCCGCTGGGGGGTGACGAGTTCATGCTGGTGCTTCCCAATACCCGGTTGCCCGACGCCCGGATGGTGGCCGAGAAACTGAGGCAGCGCCTGAGCCATGCCAGGGTCAAGGGGATCGAGCCCGTGACCTTGAGTTTCGGGCTGGTGGAGTCCGACCCCGACGAGCAGGTGTCCCACCTGATGGCACGGGTCGACAGGGCGCTCTACCGGGCCAAGCTGGCGGGCAAGGACCAGCTCAGCGGCTGACAAGGGCACTGGTCGGAGCCGCTACGGGGCTTTTCCCCCCCGAATACGGCTTGACCAAGGGATTTTCTTGACTCCAATTCATCCCGCTGGTTTCATGCGCGCTCTTTTCATTCTTGCGAGATGTATCTTCATGAAAAAGTCCTTGCTGATTGCCCTGACCGCCCTGCCTCTG
Source organism: Aeromonas sp. PrichA-15 (assembly GCF_017939245.1). Lineage (NCBI taxonomy): Bacteria > Pseudomonadati > Pseudomonadota > Gammaproteobacteria > Aeromonadales > Aeromonadaceae > Aeromonas > Aeromonas sp. PrichA-15. Next base: position 3,603 of record NZ_JAGKRH010000088.1, read on the forward strand.
GTTGCCCACGCCGGCCTGATGGATTCCCTGACCGACACCGTGACCAGCAGCGTCACCAGCACCGCCAAAGAGATGGCTGGCAACGCCATGGACACCGCTTCCAACGAAGCGATCAAGAAGGCCCTGGACATCAAGGAAGGCGGCTCCAACAAGCAGGCTATCAAGGACAAGCTGGGCGCCCCGGCCAGCACCAAGACCGACGCCGGTCTGGAAGTGTGGACCTATGACCTGGATGCACTGAACAAGGCCTCCCCGCTGCTGGCCGAGACCACCAAGTCCTTGCTGAAAGACTCCGAAGTGGCCCAGAAGAACGTGGTCATCAAGTTCGAAGGCGAGACCGTGAAGACCCTGAACCTGGCCAACAAGGCCTGAGTCCTGGCAAGGTGAATGAAAAAGGGGCCCGCGGGCCCCTTTTTGCTGCCTGGTATTCAGGCTCACACCTTGAAGCGGTGCACCAGGGCCAGCAACTGGCGGTTGGACCCCAGCAGGGTGGCGGCGCTCTGCTCCGTGTTGCCGCCGTTCTCCACCAGGAGGTTCAGCATGTCGCGAATGCTCACCATGTTGCGGTTGATCTCCTCGGTCACCCGGCTCTGCTCCTCGGCAGCGGTGGCGATCTGGCTGCTGAGATCGTGGATCTGCACCACGGCGTCGGCCATGGTGTCGAGCCCGCCGGTGACCTGCCCCGTGGTGTCGGCCGCCGCCTGGCAACTGCGCTTGGTCTGCTCCATGGCGACCACGGCCTCGGCGACCCCCTGGGTGAGCCGTGACAACATGCTGCCCACTTCGGCGGTGCTGTTCTGGGTGCGTGCCGCGAGGGCACGCACCTCGTCGGCCACTACCGCGAAGCCCCGGCCCTGTTCACCGGCCCGGGCCGCCTCGATGGCGGCGTTGAGCGCCAGCAGGTTGGTCTGGGCGGCGATGCCGCCGATCACCCCGAGCACGCTGCCGATCTGCTGGGCATCTTCCTGCATCTCCAGCACCTTGGCGGCGGCGAGATCCACCTCGTCGATGAGGGCCACCACGCTGGCGGAGGCTGACCCCACCACCTTGCGGGAGCTGGCCGCCTGACCGTTGGCGGCCTCGGTGAAGCTGGCGGAGTCGTTGGCGTGGCGGGCAACGCTGTCGGCGGTGGAGCTGAGTTCGTTGAGGGCGGTGACGACCTGATCGGTTTCGCTGGCGTGTTCTCCCAGGATCCGCTTGGCCTGCCCGGTCTGCTGATCGAGCTGGGCCAGCTCGCGGGTGATGAGGTCGGTGGCGGCGGTCACCTGCACCATCATCTGTTGCAGGAAGGCGATGAAGCGGTTGACCGACAGGGCGATGTTGTCCAGCTCGTCATGCCCTTTGACCTGGATGCGGGCGGTCAGGTCGGCGTCGCCGGCGCTGAGGGCGTCGATGTTGAGCTTGAGGGTCTGCAGGCGGCTGCCAAGCTGGCTGATGGCCAGCACCATGAGCACGAACAGCAGCCCCGCCAGGGGGAGCTGGATGCTCGCCAGGGTGGCGAGCACATCCCGGCTGTCCTGGGTCAGGGTGCGGGTCGGCAGGGCGGCGGCCAGCAGCCAGGGGGTCCCTTCGATGGCCTCCATCAGCAGGGTCTGTTCCTCACCCTGATCCTGGAAGGTGGTGCGCAGCTGCCCCTTGCTCGCATCCTGGCCCAGCAGGCCGCTGATGGCGAGGGCGAAGGGATAGTCGGCGTGGGCGGAGAGGTTGCCGAGCACCACATCCCCGGTCAGACGGGCGTTGCGGCTCAGGATCTTGCCGTCAGCCTCGATGATCATCACCTGACCGCCGATCTCCTGCTCTTTCTTGGCCACCAGGTCGTTGAAGAAGCCCAGGGTGACGTCTATGGTCGACACCCCGTAGAGGGCGCCATCCTGGTAGATCCCCATGGCGCAGTTGGTTCTCGGCTGCTGGCTCGCGCCATCCTTGTAGGCGGCGGCCCAGGCACAGATGCCACGGGGCGCCTGCTGGCCAGCCTTGTGCCAGGGCTGATCGAAATAGTTGGGCGCCTCTGCCGAGTTCCAGTAGGTGTTGGGAATGAGGGCGTTGGACGCATCCCTGTGGAAGAAGGTGCTGAACTTGGCGCGCCCCGCCTCCCGCTTGTCCGGCAGGGGCCAGATGCCGCCACCGAAGACCATGCCGTTGCCGTACTGGTCGATGAGGGCCGGGAGCTGGGCATCTATCTGCTCGCTCGGCAGTTGTGCCACCAGCTGGGTGATGCTGCGCGACTGGGTCTGCACCCCGTTGAGCTGGTCACGGATATCGGTCGCTATCTCGCCGACTCGCAGCGCCACGTTCTCCTCCCCCGCCTTTTGCAGGGCGGGGGTGATCCAGATTTGGATGCCGATCACCGTCAGGGCGCACACCAGCGCCATGAAGCCCAGAAAAACGGCGGTATAGCGCCCCTTGATTGTGCCCAGATTCCATCCCATAACGACTCCTGTCCACTGTGTCCGGGATCGTGCCCGCATCTGTTGTGTGAGGGACCATTATGATTTATTTCGAAAGTGAAACGTTTGTTATCGATCACATAACATGATGCGGGCAGACAGGAAAAGGTGAAAAACTGGGGGTGGAGACAAAAAAAGGTGGCTTGCGCCACCCTGTCGTTTTCGCCGGTGTCGGGGCAGGGCCCCGCCGGATCACGGGTCTGCTTCGGCAAACCGCTTCATTACGTCGCCTTACTGGTTTGCTTCTGCGAACAGCTTGATCATCTCGACTTACTGGTCTGCTTCGGCAAACGGCTTCATTACGTCGATTTACTGGTTTGCTTCTGCGAACAGCTTGATCATCTCGACTTACTGGTCTGCTTCGGCAAACGGCTTCATCACTTCGATTTACTGGTTTGCTTCTGCGAACTGCTTCATCACCTCGGCGTGCTTGATCATGCCGTCGGCACGCAGACCAAGGTTCTTCACGAACTCAGCCTTCTTGGCCGGATCTTCAATCTTGTCGTAGCGCTGTTGCAGATGGGCCTGGATCTGTTCCGGGGTCATGTTCTTCATGCGGGCCATCTTGTCGTGGCGGCCGCCATGATGCTTGCCGCCCATCATGCCGGTACCGTCCATGGGGCAACCGGTCGCCGTGGCCTGGGTCGGCTGGGCGGTGGAGACGGCCTCGCTGGCGGCATAGGCACCGAGGGGCAGGCCGAGGATCAAGGTGGCGGTCAGCAGGGTCTTGGTCAGCTTTTTCATGGGTAACTCCTGTCGGATGTGTACGGGTAGAGGCTCTTTCGCCTTGGTATCCAGTAAACACCGTGGAAGTGTCTGAAATTTGCCAGTAGAGGCCTATTTTGTAGCAGAGTGTGGCACAGGGGCGTGCTGGCACACTTTGACACAACCCGCCCGGTTGATTTTCGTATAATCGCCCCAGCCCGATAACGGAGAGATGATGATGAACCAAGGCAGCCCTCATATTCTGGTGGTCGATGACCACAGCGAGATCCGCGATCTGCTCAAGCGCTTTCTGGAGCAGCATGGCATGCGCGTCAGTTGCGCCCGCGATGGCAAGGAGATGAAGCGGCTGCTGGATGAGCGGGAGTTCGACCTGCTGGTGCTGGATCTGATGATGCCGGGGGAGGATGGCCTCACCCTGTGCCGCGAGCTCAGGGTCAAATCCCGCCTGCCGATCATCATGCTGACCGCCATGGGGGAGGAGACGGACCGCATCATCGGCCTGGAGATGGGGGCGGACGACTACCTCTCCAAGCCGTTCAACCCTCGGGAGCTGCTGGCCCGCATCAAGGCGGTGATGCGCCGCACCCAGGCGGAGAGCCTGCCCGTGCCGGAGACCCTGACCCGGGATCTGCGCTTCGATCGCTGGCTGCTCGACGTCAATCGCCGGGAGCTGGTGGACGAGGAGGGGGTGGGGATGAGCCTCTCCACCGCCGAGTTCGATCTGCTCAAGGTGTTTCTGGAGCGGCCCCAGCGGGTGTTGAGCCGGGATCAGTTGCTGGATCTGGCCCGTGGCCGGGAGGCGGTGGCCTTCGATCGCGCCATCGATACCCTGGTGAGCCGACTGCGGCGCAAGCTGGAGCGGGATCCCAAGAATCCCGAGCTCATCAAGACCATCTGGGGTGGCGGTTACCTGTTCGCCGCCGACGTGACCCAGGAGTGAGGCCGACATGATCAAGCGCGTCTTCGCCAGGCTGCTGCCCAAGGGGTTGACCGGCCAGATAGTGCTGGTGGCCCTGGCGGGGCTGGTGCTGATCCAGCTGCTCAGTATCCAGATCTACCGTTCGGACAGGGAGGAGGCCCTCGGTTACGTCAACAGCCGCAACGCCATGCAGCGGATCATCTCCGTGGTGCGCCTGCTCTCCCTCTCTCCTCCTTCCCTCTATCACGAGATCCTCAAGGCGAGCCGCAGCGAGACCCTGCTGCTTCGTCTGGCCGACGAGCCGTTGCAGCCGGACAACCGCAGCCCCCGCTTCGAGAAGCTGGTGCGGGCCAAGCTCGGCTATCCATCCTCCCTGGCGGTGGAGATCAGCGCCGAGCTGAAGCAGGACATCCAGCGCAGCCGGGCCTGGCAGCACCACAACCGCATGATGAAGGATCGCAACGGCATGCCGCCGCCCCAGGACATGCGGCTCTACGGCTCCATCGAACTGCCCAACGGCGGCTGGCTCCAGTTCAGCTCCCTGGTGGACAAGGAGACGGCGAGCTGGTCCTGGCAGACAACCCTCAACCTGCTGCTGGTGGCGAGCCTGGTGATCGGCCTGATGATCTGGCTGTTCCGCCGGGCGACCCGTCCCCTCAAGCAACTGGCCGCCAACGCCGACAGGCTGGGGCGTGGTGAGGACATCGAGCCCCTGCGTGAGGAGGGGCCCACCGAGATCCGCGAGTCCATCCAGGCCTTCAACCGGATGCACACCCGGCTCGATCGCTTCGTGCAGGACAGAACCCGGATGCTGGCCGCCATCTCCCACGACCTGCGCACCCCCATCACCAGCCTGCGGCTGCGCAGCGAGTTTCTGGCGGACGGGGAAGACAAGGAGCGCTTCCAGCAGACCCTGCAGCAGATGGAGCAGATGCTGGCGGCGACCCTGAGCTTTGCCCGGGAGGAGGGGCAGCAGGAGGCGACCCGGGAGCTGGATCTGGTCAGCCTGCTGGGGAGCCTGTGTGACGACTATGCCGACATGGGCCAGCCCGTCACCTGCCTGGCCGAGGGCAAGCAGGTTTACGCCTGCCGCGCCAACACCCTGCGCCGGGTGCTGCAAAACCTCATCGGCAACGCCATCAAGTACGCAGGGGGGGCCGAGGTCTCGCTGGTGCGCGGTGACGGCGAGTTGCTGATCCTGGTTCGCGATCAGGGGCCGGGGATTGCGGAGAGCCAGCTGGAGGAGGTGTTCAAGCCCTTCGTGCGCCTGGATGAAGCCCGCAACACCGAGTCTGGCAGCGTGGGACTGGGGCTCGCCATCGCCCGCACCCTGGTGCACCAGCACGGCGGTGAGCTCAGCCTTCACAATCGCCAGGAGGGGGGGCTGGAGGCGCGGATCAGCCTGCCCCTGTAAGGAACCTGACCAGGAAATGGGGCACCACCAGGGTGCCCTTTTTGCTGGCCGTGGCGAGAGGGAAGCAGGGCAACACGCCGGTCACCCGGAAACGGGCAACAAAAAACCCGCCGAAGCGGGTTTTTTCAATTCTTGCTGAGGCCCTTGCCCAAAGAGGGGAAGGTGCTCCGGCTTGAATTACTGCGGAACGACGTTCGCAGCAGCCGGGCCTTTCTGGCCTTGCTCGATGGTGAACTCAACGCGCTGACCTTCTTCCAGGGTTTTGAAACCGTTGGACTGGATGGCGGAGAAGTGAACGAACACGTCTTTGCTGCCGTCAGCCGGGGAGATGAAACCGAAGCCTTTCTCGGCGTTGAAGAATTTTACGGTACCAGTCATTTTGGACATGATAATTTCCTTGAGTAGTGATTAGTGAAACGCCACCGGAGCGGCAATCCATGATTTTTCGTCAGAAATACGTATGGGGAGCACTAAAGAAGGAGAATTATCTGGCAAGAATTATCGGGGATAACTGCCTGCACAAATCACTGCTTTAAGATGACTGCCTAACATAATCAGGTCTGAACTACCGAACCATCGAAAACGATTAGAACACGCACACCCTGTCATGGCAATCTTTATCTTGGTATTCGTTTCAGTCAGTGATGGCTGGATAGGCGTTTTATCCGGGTGTGCATCAGCTGCCAGGCGCCTCCTGCTGCCCTTTTCAGGGAGATGACATGACGCTCTGCCAGCCCCCTTTTTTGCAGCAGCGTCATCTGCGAGCATTCATGCTGCCGTTACCGTCTGCCACGGTATTTGTTGCTGACGGAATCGGACCAGCTGAAGGTGTCAGGCAGCACTTGGGCGCTGGCTCGCTCCTTGGCTTTCTCCCGTGCCAGTGCGGAAGCCGCCTTGGCGGCCTGGGCGCGATCGGCGGCGATCTTCTGGCGTCCTGCTTCGCGGATCTTGTTGCGCTCCCCGTTGGTCAGGGTGTGATCGGCATTGGCCTGGGCCTTTTGCACCAGCAGGGCAATCTCGGCTTTCTCGGCCTCGGTCAGATCCTTCATTTCCAGCTTCTTCATGACGCGCTCCTGCGATCGTTGAATGCCCACTCTAACACACATCCACCGGAGACAGGCTGACCATCCGTCCTCGGATGCCAAAAGTGTCGCCCGGTCGTCATTCCCGGGGGGGGACGCTACGGGAACGCCTGGCTGACAGGCGCTGCCGGGAGGCTGGATCCCGGCGGAAGATTGGGAGTATGCTGAGGCCAGTGCGATCCCCGATCGTCACTGTTGGCGTACTGAAATCCACGATTCGGCTGACATGCTGGAACACCCGTTCCAACTGTCCAGGTAACCTTTTTGGAGTCTGATGATGAGCAACAAAGAACAGCATCACGGCAAAGATGCCAAGAAAAAACCGCAGATGTCACTGAAAGAGAAACGCGAAGCCAAACGTCAGAAAGCAGAGCTGAAAAACGGCAGCGCGATGAAGTAACGCTCCATCCACTGCGGCTCCCTGGAGCCGGTATCAAGCCAGTCCATCATGGGCTGGCTTTTTTGTCTCCGGCAGTAGAGGTGGTGCCATAGGCGGCAAAGATCCGCTCATAGCGCCCGTCCGCCTTCATCTTGGCGAGCTGTCTGTCGAACCATTGTCGGTGGCCCGCCTCGCGAAAGGCGAAGTGGTAGTGAGTCGGGGGGAAGAGGTCGTGCTGTCTGACCTTGTCCTTGGGATAGCGGTCGCCCTCCTGGTCATCCCCGAGCAACTGCACCAGATAGTAGTAGAACACCCGTTGTTCCAGGATCACGGCATCGGTGCGCCCGAGCAGGAGCCGCTGTACCTGTCCCTCCTGCCTCGCCACCTCTTCATAACGGGGATTCTGGTCGACGATGTCGGAGAAGGTCGTTCCCAGAATCTGCCGTGCACGCTGGAAGGCACTGACTCGCAGGGTCTGCAAATCCTTCATGGTGTGGACTGCCGTCGGCGCCAGGGTAAAGACCCGGTTGTGGAAGGTGATCACCGGCTGTGAGAGGTAGGCGCTTTCCAGCATGCCGGGTTTGACGTTGATGATGGCGTCCAGCTTGCCTTCCTCCAGCATCCTGAAGGTGCGCTCCAGGGGAAGATAGACGACCTGCAGCTCATGAGGGCTGCCTGCGAAGGCCTCTCGCATGAGATCGAGTTCGATGCCCCTGTCTTCGTGGCTGATGACATAGGGAGGAATGGCAAAGCTGACGCCGACCCGCAGCGGCTCCGCGGCAAGGTGGCCGCCGAACATCAGCAGGGCGAGGCACAGCAGACGACTCAAGTGGTTCATGCAGGTTCCCGAAGGGAGAAATCGTCTCGATGATAGCCACAAGCCTGGACGAAGAGGACGTAAAGCGCGGGAAAGTGGCAGCAACATGGTCGTCGGGGGAGGTGAATGCGTCAGAAACAGGTAAAAAAAGGTTCATCGCGGCTTTCCGGGGAAGGCCGCCTTGATTTTCAGAAAAAAGTATTCTGAGTCCCTAAATCCATATGCCATGCGCTTTATCACTTTGATCTTGTTGTTCACCCCTTCCAGCACACTCGTGTGCATCGGGTA
>NZ_JAGKRH010000089.1:0-12078 GCF_017939245.1 Aeromonas sp. PrichA-15
AGGTTGGCGGAGTTGCGGGGCTGCATAGGCGTCATGTTCATAGAAAAACGCCCCAGGCCATCGAGACCCAGGGCGGTGAAGATATCAAAGACCCGTTTTCCGGTAAATCGCAATGCGGCTCCGCTTAAGTGAACAGCATTGCGCCGATGCGGGGCTTGTTTGTCTCCGGCTCGCGCCTTAGCTTGCACGAGCCAGGGGCTGCTCCGGAGTGAGGTAGAGGGAGAAGTCCTCTATCCCCGCCTTCAGGGCGGCAAAGCAGTCGGGGTCGATGGCCGTACCCAGGTTTTCCGCCATCATCTCCAGGGCACGCGGCACCGGGATGGCATCCCGATAGGGGCGCTTGGCGGTGATGGCATCGAAGATGTCGGCGGTGGTGATGATGCGCGTCTCCAGGGTGATCGCCTCCCCCTTGAGCCCCTTGGGGTAGCCCTTGCCATCGAGTCGCTCATGGTGGGCACCAGCCACCAGGGCCAGCTCCTCGAAGGCGCCGATGCGGCCCAGGATCTCCTCGGTGTAGGCGGCATGCATCTGCACCGCCGCCCACTCCTGCTCGTCAAGCTTGCCCGGCTTGTCGAGGATGGCGTTGCTCACCCCGAGCTTGCCCACGTCGTGGAGCAGGGCACCCCGCTTGAGCCAGCGTCGCCGCGGCTCGGACATCCCCATCTGGGCGGCGAGAATGTCGGTATAGAGCGCCACCCTGCCGCTGTGCCCCGCGGTATAGGGGCTCTTGGAGTCCACCACCTGGCCGAAGGCCGCCGCTATCTCGTCCAGATAATCCTCATCCAGCGCCACCTCCCCCTGCCCCGCCGGGTGGGCGAAGACCCGCTCCGCCAACGCGGGATCCGCCAGCCCTTGCCAGAAGGCCTCGTCTGCCAGCGCCTCGAAGGCATTGACCAGGGCGGGATCAAACCAGTTGCCGCTGCGCTCGCGCAGCTCCCTCATCGCCGCGTCCGGCCCGGCGGCGGCGTGAAACACGTCCACCACCTGACAGAGCAGGGCGATGCGGGAGAAGAGCGGGATGGCCTCCCCCGCCAGTTGTTGCGGCCGCCCTTTGCCGCTCCAGTGCTCATCCAGGGAGAGGATCCCCTGGGCCACCTCGTCGCTGAAACGCAACTGGCGGGCGATGTCCGCCCCCCGATGGCAGCGGGTCAGGATCAGCTCGTTGGCTATCTGATCCCCGTTGCGAAAGATGTGGAACAGGCTGCGAAAACGGCCCAGCAGATCCGCCTGCAAGCCGGTGTGGCCCAGCACGAAGTTGACCACCTCGGAGAGGGAGCCATCCACCAGCTTGAAGTCGCGCTTGAAGTGAAGATCGTCGGTGAGATAGAGCTCGCAGATGCGGGCGGCATTGCTGCTGCACCCCAGATCCTTGAGCAACAGGGTGTAATAGAGGTCGTGGCGCTGCCGGGCATCCAGTCCCAGTTGCTCCCCCAGACGAGAGCCTATCCAGCAACAGCGGATGCAATGGCCTCTCGGCTGCCCTTCCGTCATGTCCAGGGCATGGCTGAGAGAACCAATCAGCTCTGCCAAACGCAACCCGTTTACCGTCATAGCCCACTCCCTCTGCATCGGGGCGTACTTGCCCGCAGGCATGTATAGCATTTGTCGGGAGTAAAGGATCAGGGGCGCGACAAATTATGCCTGCACCGCTCCCCGACTTGCCGCCGCATCGCGCTGCTCGCGGCTCAGGGTCGAGACCAGTCTGTCGTCCAGATAGAGATCCAGTCGCTCCCCGCGCATCTCTCCCCGCATCAGGCTGCGCTGACCGTCGATGTAGTGGATCTCCATCTGGGCGGTGCGCTCGTCCGGGTAGCTCACCTGTACCTCGCGCACCCCTTGAGGCAGCAGGGCCAGCGGCACCTGGTTGAGGGCGGGATCCAGGTGCTGGTTCACCTTGATGATCGCATCGCTCTTCTGATCCACCAGGGCGGGCGCCTTGCCGGTAATGGGGTTCTTGCCGGACCAGAATTCGATGGTGTTGAACACGAAGAGATCCGCCGTGGCCGCCAGGCCATAGACGGGGGAGAGCAGCACGAAGACGCCGGCACGGCCGTAACGGTTGTCCACCACGCTGAGGTTGCCCTTGGTCACCATGGAAGAGAGGCCCATCTGACCCATGCAACCACCAAGCCCCAGGCTCGCCCCCACTCCCAGCAGCAGGGCCAGTGCCCTGCCTCTCTGTCGTACTGCCATTGTTGTCTACCTGCTCAATAAAAAGGAGGCGGCAGCCTAAACAAGGGGGCCGGGCGGCACAATGACGAAGGGGGGCGTCATACAGCCAGGGTTCAGCCTGGCCGTCCGATCGCTCACTCTGTTGGCAATCTTGCGGTCAGCCCCTCAGATGGAGAGGGCCGATACCGTCTGGGAGACCCTGTCCGCCTCCTGGTGGATCTCGCTCATCAGCTTGTCCACCCCGGCGATCTGCTGCTTGCCGAGTTCGGCGCTGCCCGCCACCCCGGCCATGTCGTCGGTCACCCTGGCGGTCAGCTCGCGGTTCTTCTGCACCACCCTGGCGATCTCGTCGGTAGAGAGCGACGTGCGGGCGGCCAGCTGGCGCACCTCGTCCGCCACCACCGCAAACCCGCGCCCCTGCTCCCCTGCCCGCGCCGCCTCGATGGCAGCGTTCAGGGCCAGCAGATTGGTCTGATCGGCGATGGCGCTGATGGTCGAGACGATGGCCTCGATGCTTCTGGACTGCTCGTTGAGTTGGCCGATGAGGGCGATGGCCTCATCCACCTGGGAGGCGATGAGGGAAGAGGTCTGCACCACGGCGCGCAGCAAGCCCGCCCCCTCCTCTGCGCTGTGCAGGGTCTCCTGGGCGGTGCTGTGGGCCAGGCGGGCCGCCTCCCGGGTGGCGTGGTTCTGCTCGATGCGCGCGGTGATGTCGCTGGCGAACTTCACCACCCGCACCACCTTGCCGCGGCCATCCCGGATGGGGTTGTAGGTCGCCTCCAGCCAGACGGCCTGCCCCCGGCTGTCGTGGCGCATGAAGAGGCCGGATTTGAACTGGCCCCGGGCCAGCTCCTCCCAGAAACGGGGCTGCTCGCGCAGGAAGGTTTCGTCACAGAAGATCCTGTGGTGCCTGCCCGCGATCTCACTCAGGGTGTAACCCATGACGCTCAGGAAGTTGGCATTGGCATGGAGGATGTCGCCGTTCGGGGTGAACTCGATCATGGCCCGGGAACGGTCCAACGCCTCGGTCAGCGCCTCGAGCCGCCCAAGCCGCTGGTGCTGTTCGGTGACGTCGCTGGCAATCTTGAGTACCCGGGTCACCCGGCCCTGGTGCTTCACCGGGAAATAGGTCGCCTCCAGCCAGCGCGTCTCCCCCTGCCGGTTCACGCGCTCGAAGGTGCCTGACTACACCTCCCCCTGGGCCAGGCGGCGCCAGAACTGGCGATAGTCACCGGACTCCCCCCAGGCCCTCGGACAGAGCTGGCTGTGGGGCTGCCCAATCAGTTCGGCGGCCCCATATCCCATCAGGGCCAGGAAAGGAGTGCTCGCCTCCTGGATGATCCCCTCCGGGCTGAAGATGACGGTGGCGGCGCCCGCCTTGATCGCCTCTATGATGCCCTGCTCCTCGTCGAGCCGGGTCTGGCATGCCTGCAACTGCGCTTTGAGCTTCTGATTGAACATGACACTTCTTCCTCGTTGACCATCCCCATGGGCACCACGGCCTCACCCACAGAGGGTATCGGCACCGCCAGCGCCGACATAAGTGGTCGGACGACTGAAACGAATGGGGCGCGCAGTGTATAGAAAAGCGGCGATGCCGCCAAGGGCTCCCAATACGCAGCCCAGGCGAAAGAGGATCAGCCCGGCGGTGAAAAAGGCGGCTAACGAGCGGGAACGCACTCAAGACAGGCGGGATTGCCGGCAAAGCCGAACCGTTCGTAGATAGCGCGCCCATCACTGCTGGCATGGAGCCACAGCTTGCCCAGTTGCTGCTCGCGGGCATACGCCACCATGGCCACCAGCAGGGCGTTCGCCATTCCCCGTCTGCGCCAGACCGGCCGGGTGTAGATGTTGAGCAGGTACCCTTCCCGCCCCGCCAGATTGCCCGGGTAGGGCGGGCGCACGAAGAGTGCCAGGGTGGCGCACGCCACCACCTCGCCCTCCTCTTCCACCACCCAGCTACGGGCGCAGCCCTCTTCCTGCGCCTGAATGAAGTAGGCCTGCGTCGCCTCCCTGAGGACCGGATCCTCATCGGGGCGGGCAAGTTCCCCCACCTCACAAAAGAGCGCCATGCGCAGTGTCGTCAGGGCGGGAATATCGGCCGCCAGCGCCTCGCGAACCTTCATCTCTTCTCCTTTGCATTCCTTTCCCACCCGTCAGTCAGGCAGGGCTCGTGTGCGGCCACCTTACGCCGGAGGCGAGCGACGGGCAAGGCGCCAGCTGTCGAGCCCCAGGGGGCCCGCCCCCCACACGGCCAGGGTCAGCAGCATCCAGCCCCACAACTGGTGATCGTGAAAGCCCCCCGCCCAGAGGGCCGGGTAGGAGATGACCGCCATGGCGTTGAAGCCAAACAGCAGCAAGGCGACCGGACGGGTGAAGAGGCCCGCCAGCAGGAAGAGGGGCAGCAACAGCTCGGTCGCCGTGCCCGCATAGGCCGCCCACTGCCAGGGCAGCAGGGGCACCTGATATTCGAACTCGAACAGATAGAGGGTGCTGTCCCAGGCCGTTAACTTGAGCCAGCCGGATCGCAGAAAAATGGTGGCGACCCAGAGCCTGGCAAGCAGCAACAGGCCACCGCTGCACCAGGGCAAGATGCGTTCAACAAGGGGGCCAAGGGGCCTGGCAAGGGTTTGCGTTGTCATGGGGCAAGCTCCAGATCGACCAGCAGGTCGAGGGTGATGAGGGGGGCCAGGTGTTCGGCCATGGCGGGATCCTGAGCCAGCAGGCTGGCCAGCGGCCTGCCCTGCAGGCAGCCTTGCAGCAGACGCCAGGCGGCGGCATCCAGGGGAATGGGGTCGATCCGGTGTCCGGGGCGTTTCTTGAGTGCCAGGGAGCAGACAGCATCCAGCTCCCTGACCGTCTCACCGCCGTGCAGGGCCATCTGCCAGAGCGCCAGCACCGGATGGGGGCTCTCCAGGAGCAGCAGATCGCAGGCAGGATGCAGCACCAGCCGCTCCCAGTGCTCAGGGGTCATGGCGGCAAGCCGCTCGGCGGGCCAGCGCCGCGTCTCTGGCGCAAGCAGCGAGACCCGCTCCAGCCCCCACTCGAAGCGGGCCAGATCCCCGAGCCAGGGCAACGCGGCCGTGGTGGGCAAGCGTGCCAGCCAGTCGCCAAAGCCCTCCCCGTAGTCCATGACGCTCCCCTCCTCCAGAGGAGCCGCCAGCACGAACCCTCGTGCCGCCGCCTCAAAGAAAGTCTCGCCAACCATGGCGCGTACCGCGGGGTAGCTGCTGGCGAGCACCTCGGTGAGGCCGAGGATGAAGTTGTTGCGATAGATCTGCAACAGGGCGTCGGGGGCAAAGCGCCCCGGCTGGATGTGCCCGAGGATGGCATCATCCTGGCCGAGCAGACCGCTCGCAAAAGCGCGTTGCAGGGAAGCAAGCTCAGACATGGGCGGCCTCCCTGGATGTTTGCTGCGCCGTGCTCAGGATCTCGCTGGCACGCTGCGCCTCTCCCAGCAGCACCGGCAGCGGGGGGATCGCCAGATCCCATTCAATCAGGGTGGGGATGGCGCGCTGCTGGCAGACCTGCTCGTAGAGCGCCCAGACGGGCTCGGCCACGGGGGTGCTGTGGGTGTCGATATAGAGGGGCCCCTGGGGCAGGTGCTTCTCGGTAAAACCGGCCAAGTGAATTTCGCCGACCGTGTCGAGGTCGATAGTCGCCAGATAGTCGTCCACCTCCAGGCCGTGATTGACCGCGCTCACATGGAGGTTGTTGAGATCGAGCAGGACGCCGCAACCGCTGCGCCCAGCCAGCTCGGCCAGAAACTCGGCCTCCCCCATCTCCCCCGCCAGTTGCAGGTAGGAGGAGGGATTCTCGATGAGCAGTTGTCTGCCCAATGTCTGCTGCACCCGATCTATCTTGTCGCTCATGTGCAAAAGAGCGGCACGGGTGTAGGGCATGGGCAGCAGATCGTTGAAATAGCGCCCGCCGATGCTGCCCCAGCTCAGGTGCTCCGACACCCGCACCGGCGAGATGGCCGCCACCAGGGCTGCCAGCTGGCGCAGGTGCCCGGCATCGAGAGGATCGGCGGAGCCCAGCGACATGCCGACTCCGTGAAGGCTCACGGGGTAGTGCCTCGCAAGCTCCGCCAGCACCTCGAAGCCCTGGCTGTGGCGCTCGAAGTAGTTTTCGCTGTGTACCTCAAGCCAGCCCACTCCGGGCAGGGTGTGGCGGATCTCGTCGTAGTGCGGGGGGCGTAAACCGATACCGATCAAGGGGTTCATGGCTGGGCTCTCAATAGATAGGGCCATGATGTGGCGGGCGCCACACCATGGCATGCGGCTTACTTGGGTTGCAGGGACCCGCCAGCGAGCTTCTCGCACAGCCCCTTGGGCACCACCACGAAGGCATCCCCCTGGGCATCCATCTTGGCGGTGCCGGCGCAGGATCCGCCCTTGGTGGCGCAGTCGTTCTTGCCCGCCTTGACCACGCCGTAGCACTTCTCCTTGTCATCCGCAGCCATGGCCGGCGCGGCGATGAACTGGGCACCCAGGGCCAGCAGACCCGTCATGGCAGAGGCGATGGCAGTACTTTTTTTCACGTTCATGTCTCTATTCCTTGTTGTCGAGAGTGATGTCTCCGGCGCATCTCATCCGGCTACGTTCAATAGAACCGGACGAGGGGGGAAAAGATTTCCCAAAAAACGGCATCAACTCGCTATTAACAAACAAGAAAGCGGTAACCATCTGATTTAAAGGCATAAAATACGATGAAAAAACAGGACGACGAGTGCCTCCCCCACGGTGCTCATGGCCGTTGACCCCGTCACTCGCCGTCCACCCCTTGTCTGCTTTGCACCCGAGGGGCCTATAGTGTCATGAGTCCCTCTACCCAAAGGTGTCCCATGAACGCCCCTCGCCCCCTCAGATGCACCCTGTCGCTGCCCATCTTCATCCCCGGCCTGCTCTTCATCCTGGCGTTGCTGGCCATCTGCTCCCTGGCCCCCGAGGCCGCCGCCCGCTTCTTCGGCAACGGCCAGAGCTGGATCGCCGAGCATTTCAGCTGGTTCTACGTGCTGGTGGTCGGCATGTTCCTGATCCTGCTGCTGGTGATCGCCTTCAGCCACTACGGCAACATTCGCCTGGGGCCGGACGACGCCCGCCCGGAGTTCAGCTTCACCTCCTGGCTCGCCATGCTGTTCGCCGCCGGCATGGGGATAGGCCTCATGTATTTCGGGGTGGGCGAGCCCATGAGCCACTACGTCTCACCGCCCCAGGCGACGCCCCTGACGCCGGTGGCCGCCCGCGAGGCCATGGTCACCACCTTCTTCCACTGGGGCTTTCACGCCTGGGCCGTCTACGCCATCGTCGGCCTGGTGCTGGCCTACTTCGGCTTTCGCTACAACCTGCCGCTGACCATCCGCTCCGGCCTCTACCCCATCTTCAAGGAGAAGATCCACGGGCCGCTCGGCCACGCGGTGGACGTCTTCGCCCTGGTGGGCACCATCTTCGGTATCGCCACCACCCTGGGCTATGGCGTGATGCAGCTCTCGGCGGGGATCACCCGGCTCACCGGCATGGACACCTCGGGGGAGCTGTTCCGCTTCGGCCTCATCGGGGCCGTCATCGCCCTCGCCGGCGTCTCGGCGGTCACCGGGCTCGACAAGGGGGTCAAGCGCCTCTCCGAGCTCAACCTCTTCCTCGCCATCGTGCTCCTGCTGTTCGTGCTGCTGGCCGGCCCCACCCAGTACCTGCTGGGGGCCCTCTCCGAGAACATAGGCAACTATGTGTCGTCCCTCAGCCAGCTCACCTTCCGCACCTTCACCTACAGCGAGACCCGCCAGGCGGGCTGGTTCGGCAACTGGACACTGCTCTACTGGGCCTGGTGGATCTCCTGGTCCCCCTTCGTCGGCCTCTTCATCGCCCGCATCTCCCGCGGGCGCACCCTGCGCGAATTCATCCTCGGCGTCCTGTTCGTGCCCACCGCCTTCAACCTGCTGTGGATGACGGTGTTCGGCAACGCCGCCATCTGGGCCAGCCAGCATGAGGGGGGCCAGAGCCTCATCGACTCGGTCGGCAACATCGACACCCTGCTGTTCAACTTCTTCGATCTGTTGCCGGGGGCCGACATCACCTCGGCACTCGCGGTGATCCTCATCAGCGTCTTCTTCGTCACCTCCGCCGACTCGGGTGCCTTCGTCATCGACAACATCGCCACCCAGGGCAAGGAGGGCTCCCCGGTCTGGCAGCGCCTGTTCTGGGCCGTGTTGCTCGGTATCACCGCAGGCACCCTGATGAGCACCGGGGGGCTGGCGGCGCTCCAGTCCATGACGCTTATCGCCGCCCTGCCGTTCGCCTTCATCATGGTGCTGCTCTGCCTCGGCCTGGTGCGCGGCCTGATTGCGGACAGGGAGCACTCGGCCAGACGCCTCTCCCCCGCCACCGATTTCTGGAGCGGCAAGCAGTGGCGTACCCGGATGGATCACCTGCTGCGCCCCTCCACCGAACAGGGGGCCCGCAAGTTCCTCGCCGAGGTCGCCCTGCCGGCCTTGACGGCCCTCAGCCAGGAGTTCGCAGCCCGGGGGATCATCAGCCGGGTCGAGCAGGAGGACGCGGAGCAGTGCCACCTGCTGGTGCCCCAGCAAGGGCGGCGCGATTTCTGCTACGGGGTGCGTATCGAAGCCCGCCCTGCCCCGGCGTTCAACCCCCTGGAGGCGGCCCACAACCACGATCCCGAGGCCCGCATCTTCGAGCCCATCACCTTCTTCGCCGACGGCCGCGCCGGCTACGACGTTCAGTACCTGACCCGGGACGAGCTGAGCGCCGACGTCTTGCGCCAGTACGAGCGCTACCTGGTGCTGAGCCAGGACGAGGGGCAGGATCTGCTGAGCAGCGCGCCGGAACACACGCCGCCGGAATCCGGGGCCTGATAGACCCGGCAAGTTGGCAAGGGGCGGCCCCCTTGCCAACCGCCTTGGCAAAAACCGCAACGCCATGATCATCAGCGCCAGCAGACGCACCGATATCCCGGCCTTTTACACCCCCTGGTGGATGAACCGGATAAGGGCCGGTTTCCTGCTCACCCGCAACCCCTTCAATGCCCATCAGATCTCCCGGGTGTCGCTGCACCCGTAGGAGGTCGATGCCATCGTGTTCTGGACCCGGCAACCGGCCCCCTTGATGGGGCACCTGGATGAGCTCGATGCCCTCGGCCACCGCTACTACTTCCAGTACACCCTGACCGGCTACCCCAGGGCCCTGGAGAGCCGGGTCCCGCGGCCCCATAACGCCATCCAGACCTTCTGCGCCTTGTCAGACAGGGTCGGCGCGAACAAGGTCATCTGGCGCTACGACCCCATCCTGCTGTGCAACCTGGTCGACCTGGCCGAGCACAAGCGGCTCTTTTACAAGATTGCCTCCCTCCTGGCCGGCAAGACCCACAGGGTCGTCATCAGCGTGGTCGACCTCTACAAGAAGACGGAGAAGAACCTGAACGCGGTCGAGGGGCTGGTCGTGCACGACCTGCTGGGAACGGAATTGGGCAAGGCGCCAGAACACCATGAGGTGCTGGATGAGCTGGCAGCCTTTATGGCGCAGACCGCCGCCCACTTCGACATGACCATGGAGACCTGCGCCGAGGCCGTGGATCTCGCCCACCTCGGCATCCCCCATGGCAAGTGCATCGACGACCAGCTGATCCAGGCGCTGTTCGGCCGCCGGGTCGACGGCAGAAAAGACCCCGGTCAGCGCGAGGCCTGTGGCTGCGTCAAGAGCATCGACATCGGCGCCTACAACACCTGCCTCCATGGCTGCACCTACTGTTACGCCACCTACAGCCAGAGCGCCGTCATCAAGAACCGGCAGCGCCACGATCCCCTAAGCCCCTTCCTGATTGGCGGCACGGAGGGGGTGGATGCGCGTTATCTGGTGGCAGGGCCCCTTCAGAAACCGCTCTTTTAATCCCAGGCCCCCTCTCCTTCCCCCAAAAAAGCAGGGGGCCTGATGGCCCCCACAAACACACCGGATAGGTACAGCGCCTTACTGGGCGGCGCTATCCTTCACGCACTTCTGGACAAAGCTATTCTTGGCTGCGCCGGCGAGCTTCTTGTCGGCGGCAGCTTTTTCGCACTTCGCCGCCGGATCCATCGCCGCCCCCGTCTTCACGCACTTTTGCACGAAGCTGTTCTTGGCCGCCCCCGCGAGCTTCTTGTCGGCAGCCGCCTTCTCGCACTCGCCGGTCGCGGCGCTGGCAGCATCTTTCACGCACTTGCCCACAAAGCTGGTCTTGGCGGCCCCCGCCAGCTTCTTGGCCGCGGCCTGCGCCTCGCACTGCAACTGGGCTGCGTCGTTAGCAAAGACAGGATTGGTCAGCAACACGCTGCCGCAGAGCAGGCCGAACAGGATGGCAATACGCTTCATATGACGTTCCTTATTGTGATGTGTTGGCATGGTGACCCGTTTGCATGGTGATAGTTTGCAAATAGCTGTTAATGCACCAGCTGATTGTTGCCGCAGATCCCCCGCCTCGCCAGCAAGAGCCACGGAGCACCTTAGCCGCACTATAGCGCCGATTGGCTAAGCTGGATTCTCCCCGGCCAGCTCCGCCTCAACAGCAAGTCAGACCCTCTTCCCCACCACGCCCGCCAACCCCAATAGAATCAAGGTCCATGGGAATCCTGTCATCTGCCACAGCAATTTCTTGAACCAGCGCATAAAACGCAGATATTCCTGATGGTTACGTCACTTTTAGACTGGTGAGACCAGATTCGATTGGCTTAACATAGCCATCCGGTGCCTATTCGTCTGTGATGGGCTGCTGCCCTCGCGGGTTAATGGAGCATATTGGAAGCTGTAATCCACGGGCGGTAGCGTTATTTTTTCCAAATTATTCAAATCGCAATCTCTCATTTACTTAAAAATTTGAATTGGCTAAATATTTTTAGGCACGAGCGTAGTGTTTGATAGGTTGTAATATCATCAAACTACATATATAGTAATTTAGCCTTTACGCGTGGGTTTTGTCATTGTACAAACCTTGTCAGGCGCTTCGCCAGACAGTAACTTATTGTGGACATTTAGGGTTGCGCTTCAGTACTTTCCGCACGATCCTTCGTCCCTCAGGAGCGCACGAAAAGTCTTCAGCGCATCCTTTAGGTAAAGGTTAGTAAGGCGACCATCCGGTCGCCTTACTTTTGTTACTTCCCGAGCAGAGTCATCAATGGATAGAATTGCTTACAATGAAACATTGGAGATGATATTCAATGACCTAGAGCACTCTAGTTTTCATGTGAATTTCAATACACCACCAATAATATTTATTTGTGGTGGTTCGATGATAAAAATCGGTTCTAGTTTAAGAGAGGCGATTTTTAGATATTTTGCAAGTAATGACAACTCCAATATACATGATCATCTATTAGCTGCTGAAAATTTCAAAGACTATTTTAAAAATGGTGCTTATAGAGATCTAATGGACTTTGAAGATGATATAGCAAGCATATCAACACTCATAATAATCTGTTTAGAAAGTGCAGGTTCTCTGGTTGAGTTAGGGTTATTTTGTAACAAGCCCGAGTTAAAAAATCGCCTCTTGGTATTTGTTCCCGCAGAAGAGGTGGAGGCTAAACCAGAAGAAGATATAGAAGCATACTCTTCATTTATATATTTAGGCCCCTTGCAAAGTCTAAAACATGCAAATGACTCAGCAGTCATGATATATCCATGGCCATCACCTAACTCATTAAAATACGAACACATTGATTTAATTGCACAAGATATTGAAAATAAACTAGAAACCGTAAGAAAAGTTGATTCATTTTCTGTATCTATTCACCAGGACGGGGTTGACGGCATCAGTTCTGCCGGGATGGGATAATCTGTCTTCTCGATGCACGCCCTGACCACGGCCCTCAACCACTCCTGTGGGCAGCGGCCCAATCGCTTGCCGGTCTCCACCAACGACAGG
>NZ_JAGKRH010000090.1:0-13985 GCF_017939245.1 Aeromonas sp. PrichA-15
CTGTCGTTGGTGGAGACCGGCAAGCGATTGGGCCGCTGCCCACAGGAGTGGTTGAGGGCCGTGGTCAGGGCGTGCATCGAGAAGACAGATTATCCCATCCCGGCAGAACTGATGCCGTCAACCCCGTCCTGGTGAATAGATACGTTGAAAGAGTGGATGGAGCGGTTCCATGGGTGGGTAGCGACCCACTATCTGAGGAATTATCTGGGTTGGCGAAGGATGCTGGAGCGCTATGGACGGGAAGTGACTATCCCACATTGCTTGCAGGAGGCGCTGGGGCGCCCCATGCAACACGTAATTGGGACATAGCCTTTATTTATGACATCACAACATGTGGCTATTTCAGCCACGAATATGCGCGATAAAGGCGTCGATCTGTTCGCGGCCGCAGGCGGGGTTCATGAAGACCGCCTTCTCGCCGGCGATGTAGGAATACTTGCCTCGCTCGTCGTATTCCGAGTGTGCCACCGCCTCCACCCAGTTGGTGTAGAGCCCTACCTTGCCACGTCCCTTGAACAGGCTGCGGTGGTAGTCGGTGTTGCGCTGCAGGCGCGCCTTGTAGGCGGGATCGCTGGAGCGGGCCAGCTCGAAGGCGAACTCGGCCTCGGGGTCCTGTACCCACTCTGAGTTGTAGATCTTGAAGCCGACACTGGGCCCCTGGTTCTCCTGGGCCACCAGCTTGACGTTGCCGAGCTGGCTTAACCGGAAGCGGAAGTAGTTGGCGTTTTGCAGGCAGTGGGCAAGCACGGTGCGATACCCCTCCACCCCCAGGTAGTTGAGGGCCGCATAGGCACCGAACAGGTCGCTCGCCCCGCGGGAGCACTCGATGGTGGATTGCAGGTGGGTCTGACCCTGGATGTCCCGCTCGAAGTAGGAGAAGTGCTCCGGATCGTTCTCCATCGCCTTGAGATCGTCCTGCTCTTTTATCATCACCAAGCTGGAGGTGTAGGGCACATAGCCCCACTTCTGGAAGTCCACGGTGAAGGAGTCGGCGTATCTGAGCTCGGCGAAGCGGCTCACGTTGCGCTCGATCCCCGCCAGGGTGGCGGCGTTGATGGCGAGCGGGTTGGCGGCAAAGTCGTAGTCCAGGAAGAAGATCATCGACCAGCCGATGGCGGCGTCGACGTGGATGTAGGGCCTGACCGCCACCTCGAACCGCTCGCAGAGGCGATCCCGCAGCTCGACCACGGGTTTGACCCTATCCACCCCGAAGGTGTCGGTGGTGCCCATGGTGAGCATGATGGTGGGCACCACGTGATGAAGGGCGAAGCAGGCGGTCAGGGTACGCTCGAGGTGGTCGAGATCGATGTCGTTGTTCTCGCCCACCTGGATGCGGATGGTCTTGTTCTCGATGTCCACCCCGAGCAGGGAGAGGTTGGTGATGTTGGAGTAGTGGCCGCCCTGGGAGTTGATGATGCGTTGACATCCTCCCCGCCCTAAAGGACGGGGATTCCTACTGCGGTTAGACGATTACGCCTAATTCGCTTCGGTGGGTTCCTGCTGCTGGCGGCCTTATTGCACCACTCACTTCACAGGCTAACTGGGCGTGTCCCGCCCTTAACACATTGATCGCGCCGACCAGATCGGCGTTTTCTTTAAAACCACACTCCACACATTCGAACGTAGCTTGTGTTTGACGATTATCAGCCGAGATATGCCCGCAACATGGGCACGTTCGGCTGGTGTTCTTCGGCGGCACCGCTATCAAATGCCCGCCATTCCAAGCCAGCTTGTAGTCGAGCTGACGCCGAAACTCGCCCCAGCCTTGATCTAAAATAGCCTTATTCAGGCCCGACTTGGCTCGCACGTTGCGCCCAGGCGTGTCAGTTGTGCCCGCCGCTGACTTGGACATATTTCGCACCTGCAAATCTTCAACACAGACCAGCGCGTGGTTTTTGCTGATGGCGGTCGAGATCTTATGCAAGTAGTCGCGGCGGGCACTGCCGATATGAGTCTGGATGCGCTGAATACGGGCTTTCGCTTTCTTCCAATTGCGGCTGAATCTGACTTTGCGGCTCATCGCCTGCTGCGCTTTGCGCAAGGCTTTTTCGTGAGCCTTGAAACTATTGAGTGGGTCTTTGTGGCTGCCATCTGACAGGGTGACAAAGCGTTTAATCCCCATATCGAGGCCAACAGCTGTGCCTTGATGAACGGGCACATCAACCTCTCGCTCGGTCTGGATAGCGGCATACCACTTACCGCTTGATTGGCTCACGGTAATGTTCTTGATCACCCCGAGCGCATCCCGACTGTTGCGGTAGCGTAGCCAACCCAACTTAGGCAGGAACAGACGGCTATTGGCCTGATCGAGCTTGAAACCTTGCGGATAGCGGAAGCTGTCGGATAAACCCTTCTTTTTGAAGCGAGGGAAATCGGCGCGTTTGGCGAAGAAGTTAGTGTAGGCTCGCTCCAGATCTTTTAGCGTTTGCTGCAAGGGTTGGGATGGCGTTTCGGCAAGCCAAGCGGTTGAGTCTTCCGACTTCCATTGGGTGAGCTGTTTACACAGCTCCGCATAGCCACAATGCTGTTCACTTAAGAGAATTTGAGTTCCAGTCTACGTAGTATCAGGACAAAAAATCGAGGGAGGCATGATGCCTCCCTCTTTCTATTGCAAGCCCCGCTGGATAAAGGCTGGAGGAAGATCGACTGGACACAGCCTTGCCCCCTCAACTCAAATCCAATTTATGAATAATCAGTCAAAAAAGTGCTTATCTGAACAGCATTGCCGCATAGCCAAGCTTTTTCTCGCCCTGTTCAAAGCGCTCCTGCTGCAACGCCAGCGCCTTGTTGAACACGAAACGGCATGAACCAGCGAAGCGGCGCATTCGCAGCTGTTGCTGGCCGTCTGGCCGAAGTTCATATTTGAAGGCTTGAAGTCGTTGCATGGCTATAATATACTTTGGTCTATGAGCAAAATCAATGACATTAGAACTGGCAGATACTGCGTTTTCTCTATGCATGTTCATTTGGTCTTTGTGACGAAATATCGCAGAAGAGTATTCGACAACGCCGCCATCGACCGCCTTAGAGAGCTGTTCTCCAAGATCTGCGCTGACTTTGAAGCAGAGCTAAAAGAGATGGATGGAGAGGTTGATCATGTTCACCTGCTGGTGAATTACCCGCCAAAAGTGGCATTATCGGCGCTGGTGAACAGCCTAAAAGGGGCATCCAGTCGGGTGCTGCGAAAAGAGCGGCCAGACATCGCCGCCAAGTTCTACTACAAGGGCATGTTGTGGTCGCCATCTTACTTTGCATCGAGTTGTGGCGGCGCTCCGATAGAGATCATCCGGCAGTACATCGAGCAACAGCAAACACCTCATTAACCATGGAACGGCTACGCCATTCACACCTTATATCCCCGCCATGAATGACGGGGCTTTACGGTGCTTTTGGGTAATCCTGATAGTGGCCTAGCCCCTTGTGCTTGGCCTGTGGCAGGCTCTTGCGGATGCCGAGCAGGTAGCCATAGAGGTTACAAAACGTCCCCCCCTGGGTGAAGATGCCGGTGGCGCGGGCCGGGTCGTAACCCGCCAGCAGCGCTATCTGGCGCACCACCTTCTTCTCCAGCTCCTCGGCCACCCCGGCATACTCGGAGTAGACCAGGTTGGGGTTGGCGAGGATCCCCATCTGGGCGCCGTAGATGGCGGGATCCGCCGACATGGTGATGACGTTCTCGACGCTGGAGGGGTTCTCCCAGTCCTTTGACAAGGCGCCGGCAAACAGCAGCTCGGCCATGGGCTCGCCCGGGGTGCGCATGGTGGCTGGCACCGGCATGGTCTCGCAGAGATCCGCCAGACGGGCGCGGCCATCGGGCCAGGCGTTGAGGCGCGCAGCCGGGGCCAGTCCACGGGCGCGAAACTCGTTGAGGGTGGCAAAACCGGGCTCGCGAAAGACCGGCCAGAGATCGGGGTTGCGCGAGAAGAAGTGGGCTTTGACGGTGGCAAAACGGCGAGCGAATTCGGGGGAGACGGCGTTGACGCCCTCATCTTTCAGATAGACCAAGTGATTCATTTTTATACCATTGATACTGCTGAGGTGCGGTTTTTATACTCCAGTGACACCTCTATCAACAGAGACAATAACTAATGGTCTGCCCTACTTTTTGTCATGTTGGCGCCCTGAGGGGCGCCGCGCCCCCTCTTCCCTCTTTTCCCCTGTTCATCTTGTGATCCTGGTCATGGGCAAGGTCAGCGCAGGGCGGTCAGCAGCCATGCCGAAAACCCTTCCAGCTCGGGGTTGGCCGAAAACGTCGCCCGCCACTGACGCAGCAACTCGTCGATGGCCTCGGGACGATAGGCCACCCCGGGCAGGCGTGCGGCCAGGTCATCCAGGGGCGCAGGGTCCAGGGTGTCGCTGAAAATCTGTGCCCGTCCTATCACCCCCTTCTCCACGTCGAAATGAAGCTCGACCCCGCCCCAGGGGAAGCGCTCCTCCAGCAGGTGGCTGAAGGCGGGAGCATGGCCGAAGTTCCACTCCCAGCTGCGTTGGCGGGCAAAGGTCTCGGCAAAGCCGGGCAGGTCGGGCATCCGCTCGGGGGAGATGTGCTCGGGCGGCACCACCTCACCGTAATGGGCAAAGAAGGCGTCGCACAGGGCCTGCACCACCTGCTCATGACCCAGGCCAGGCAACAGCTCGCCAAGGTTCGCCACCCGGCTTCTCACCGAGCTGATACCCTTGGCCGCCAGCTTCTTGGGGTCGGGATTGAGGTAGTGGGCGAGGCGGCCGAGATCGGCGTCCAGCAGCAGGGTACCGTGGTGAAAGCCGCGATCATGGGTCTCCCGGTAGGCCGAACCCGACACCTTGCGATCCCCGTCCGGGGTCGCCACCAGCAGGTCGTTGCGCCCGGAGGCAAAAGCACTCACGCCGAGTCTGGCGAGGGCATCAATGACGATGGCGGTGGAGACGCTCTTGTCATAGCCGGGCTTGCCCGCCATGAAGGTGAAACAGCTGTTGCCAAGGTCGTGGAACACGGCGCCGCCCCCGCTGCTGCGCCGGGCCAGGGTCACCCCGTCCTCTTCCATGCGGCGGGTGTTGCACTCCTTCCAGGGGTTCTGGGCCCGGCCTATCACCACCGTATTGTCGTTGCGCCACAGGAACAGCACCCGCTGGGCCGGGTCCATCTGGCGAAAGATGCACTCCTCCACCGCGAGGTTGAACAGGGGATCGTGGGAGTCGGAGAGCAGCAGGCGCAAGGAAGACATGACAGGACCTTCTCGGAAAACAGGAAACGGATGACTACCATACCACCCTGAACGAAGGAAGGCGTCCCCCGACCGCCACAGGTCGACACCCGACACGGACAAGAGCATCAACTTCTGATACGACAGGAGAAGATAAGAGGGAATTGCAGAAAACACGCAGTTTGTCATTAACAGGCGAGAAGAGAGGCGGCAGCCATCCCTCCTGGAATGACACCTAATGCCCTTGTCACCGGCCGGTGACGGGTTGACAAGGTTTCAAAATGAGCCGTGACGCCCATTGACGTGATGAATGACACAAAAATGACTTTTAATGCCTCCCGCGCCCCATCTTATTGGGGCTTGCTCCCCTTGCGAATAACAGGAAATTGTTTGACTCTAGCCAGAAGAGCACCTCCCGAGAGAACAGCGGTATGACGGAGTCCGATGCATCTCGCCAGCCTGTACGCTGGCTTCTGCCCTTCTGGGTGATGATTGCCACCCTGACCACGGCTCACCTCAGGGCGGATGAGCGCGTCATCCTGCAACTTCCCTGGCAGCACCAGTTCCAGTTTGCCGGTTACTACGCCGCCATCGCCAAGGGGTTCTACCGGGAGGCCGGCCTGCAGGTCACCCTGCGGGAGGCGGGGCCGGGCACCGACGTCATCAATGAAGTCACCACGGGTCGCGCCCAGTTCGGCATCCGCGGCAGCGATCTGCTGCTGGCCCGGGCAGCAGGCCGCCCTGTGGTGGTGCTCGCCGCCATGTTGCAGCACTCCCCCCTGATGCTCATCACCCTGGAGCGGCCGGATATCCAGACCCCGGGCGATCTGGCCAACAAGCGGCTGATGCTCGAACCCGGCTCCAACGAGCTGCTCACCTACCTGCATCGCTACACCCGCAGCCGGCAGTGGGAGACCCTGCCCTACGAACGGGGGGTCCAGGCACTGCTGAGGGGCCAGGCGGACGTCATCAGCGCCTACAGCACAACCGAGCCCTTCACCCTGCAGCAACAGGGCATTCCCTTCCGGGTGTTCAGCCCCCGCGACATCGGTTACGACTTTTACGGAGACAACCTCTTCACCTCGGAGAGTGAGGTCATCAACCAGCAGGAGCGGGTCCAGCGCTTCTTGCAGGCCAGCCTCAAGGGGTGGCGCTATGCCATGGATCATCCCGAGGAGATGATCAACCTGATCCTGGAGCACTACCCCAGCGGGGCCGGGCGCGAGGCGCTCGCCTTCGAGGCCCGTGAAACCCGGGCCCTGATGCAGCCCGACATCATCGAGCCCGGTTACATGCAGCAGGATCGCTGGCAGCAGATCGCCCGCACCTACCAGGAGGCCGGGATGATCAAGGCGGTGCCCAACCTCACCCCCTTTCTCTACAACAGTACCCAGGCGAGCCTTCGTCAGCAGCGCCAACTGCTCGACAGGAGCGTGGCCATCGCCATGCTGATCTCTTTCTCCCTGCTGGCCCTGCTCGGCGTCTTCCTGCACCTCTATCTGCGTCTGCGGGAAGAGGCCAGTGACCGACAGCGGCTCACCCGGGAACTGGCCCAGCGCGAGCAGCACTACCGCTTCGTGGCGGAGAACAGCGGCGACGTGATCTGGACCATGGACACCGACAGCCTGCGTTTTCGTTACATCAGCCCCGCCATCGCGTCCCTGAGCGGCTATGAGCCCGCAGAACTCTTTGCCCTCTCCCTGCGCCAGCTGCTCCCCGATGAGTCCTGGAAACAGCTTCGCGACGGCATCACCGCCTCCCTCGAGGCCTGGCAACGGGGGGATCATGGGCAGACCCGGTGCGTCATCCACTCCCAGCTGCGCCACAAGCAGGGTCATCTGGTGACCATCGAGACGGTCACCACCTTGCACGGCAGCACCAGCACAAGACCGGACGCCATTTTGGGGGTGACCCGGGATGTCACCGAACGTTCGGCCCGGGAGGAGATGATGCGCCGCCTCGCCTTCTATGACCCCCTCACCGGCCTGGCCAACCGCCGCCTGCTGCAACAGCGGCTCAAGGAGACCCTGGAGCAGGCTCCCCAGCAGCCCCTGGCCCTGGTCTTCATCGATCTCGACCACTTCAAACCCATCAATGACACCTTCGGCCACGAAACCGGCGACCTGCTGCTCAAGTTGGTGGCCGAGCGCATGGGGGAGTGCGTCAGAGAAGAAGACCTGGTGGCACGCCTTGGGGGGGACGAATTCGTGATCATGCTGCCCGATACGGATGCCTCGGCCCTCGCGGTCGCCGACAAGCTGCACCACTGCCTGCATCACCCCTTCCAGCTTGAGCAGCAGGCGCTGCGCATCTCCGGCAGCATAGGGGTCGCCCTCTATCCGGATCACGGCACCGACCCCAAGACCCTGATGCACCACGCCGATCAGGCCATGTATCAAGCCAAGCACCATGGCCGGGGCAGGGTCTGCCTGTTTTCCACCGGGCAGGATCCCCTCCCCGGCACCCTGCAATGGCAGCCCGCCCACGCATGCGGCCACCCCCGCATCGATGCGGACCACCGCCAGCTCTACCTGCTGGCCAACCGCTTGCTCGAGCACATGCAGGATCCCGGCATCCATCCCGATGCCTTGCTGGCAGACATGGCGCAGATATTCGAGATGGCGCGCCAGCACTTCCTCCTCGAAGAGCAGGTCCTCGCGCAATATGGCTATGAGGAGCTGGCGGCCCATCGCCAGGAGCACCAGCATCTGCTGAAAAAAGCCGGTCAGCTGATGGCGGCCGCACAGGCGGGCACCCTTGGCAACGACGCCCTGCTCAACTTCATCATCCAGGAGCTGGTCGTGGGTCACATGAGCCAGGCGGATCGCCGTTATTTCCCCCTGATGAAAACCTGCGATGCCCGCGAGGCGGTGTGATGCCAGAAAACAGGGGGCATTGGCCCCCTGTGTTTACCTCTGACTTCGGCGCACAAGCAGGCTGTAGTAGAGCAGCGGGATCACCACCAGGGTGAGCAGGGTGGAAACCAGGATCCCGAAAATCAGGCTGATGGCCAGACCGTTGAAGATGGGATCATCGAGGATGAACAGGGCCCCGATCATCGCCGCCAGCGCCGTCAGCATGATGGGTTTGGCCCGCACCTGGGCCGCCGCAATCACCGCCTGCTCGAACGCCACGCCATTCGCCCGCTGCTGTTCGATAAAGTCCACCAGCAGGATGCTGTTGCGTACGATGATCCCGGCCAGGGCGATCATCCCGATCATCGAGGTGGCGGTGAACTGGGCCCCCAGCAGGGCGTGACCCGGCATCACCCCGATGAGGGTGAGTGGAATGGGTGCCATGATGATGAGCGGCACCAGATAGGATCGGAACTGGGCAACCACCAGCAGGTAGATGAGGATCATCCCCACCCCGTAGGCTAGCCCCATGTCGCGGAAGGTCTCGTAGGTAATCTTCCACTCCCCGTCCCACAACAGCGCCACCTCCCCCAGCTTGTCGGGCTGATGCACGTAATACTGTGGCAGCGAGATGTCGGCACCGGCGGCAAACATGCCGTAGAGCGGGCTGTCGGCATGGCCGCCCATGTCAGCCACCACCATCACCATGGGCTGCATGTTCTTGTGCATGAGGTAGCTGGGGGCGACCTCGTCACGACGGCTCACCAGCTCGGAGACCCGCACCAGCTGGCCGCTCTGGCTGCGCACCTTGAGAGCCAGGATGCCGGTCAGATCCCGCTTGTCACCGGGGGCGAGCTCGATGCGGATCGGCACCGGATACTTGGCGCCTTGCCCCTGCAGCCAGCTCGCATCCTGATAACCCACGCCCCCGTTGAGGGTCGCCACCAGATCCCCAAGATCGACCCCGAGCAGGGCCGCCTGGGCGCGATCCACCACCAGCCGCCACTTGGGCTGGGGGTCGGTCAGATAGATGTCCACGTCCACCAGATCCGCCGTGGCCACAAAGCGGGCCTGTACGGCGCGGGCAGCGGCTTCACGGGCGGCCTGCGTCGGGCCATACACTTCCGCGACAATGGGTGACCAGACAGGCGGTCCCGGGGGCACCTCCACCACCTTGAGATTGCCCCCTGCCGCGCTGGCGATGGCCTGCAAGGGCGCACGCACCGACCGGGCAATCTCGTGACTGCTGCGATGGCGCTCATGCTTGTCCACCAGATTGACCTGGATGTCCCCCACGTTGGCGCCGCTGCGGATGAAGTAGTGGCGCACCAGCCCGTTGAAGTTGATGGGGGCCGCACTGCCGGCGTAGATCTGGTAGTCCTTCACTTCCTCCACCTTGGCAAGCTCCCGCCCGACCGCCAGCAGGGTGCGCTCAGTCTGCTCCAGGGTCGCCCCCTCCGGCATATCGAGCACCAGCTGGAACTCCGATTTGTTGTCAAAGGGGAGCATCTTGAGCACCACCCACTGCACCACTGGCATGGCGGCGGCTGCCCCGACCAGCAGCAGGATAACCAGCCAGAGCTTGTGCCTCGCTCTCTTGGCCCCATCACCGATCAGAAAAGGGGTCATCAGCCGGTGAAAAAGACCGACCTTGGCCTCGCCGTGGACACCGTGTACCTCCCCCTTGAGCAAATGGCTCGCCAGCCAGGGTGAGAAGATAAAGGCCACCAGCAGGGAGATAAGCATCCCCATGCTGGCATTGATGGGGATGGGGCTCATGTAGGGGCCCATCAGGCCGCTGACAAAGGCCATCGGCAGCAGTGCCGCGATGACGGTCAGGGTCGCCAGTATGGTCGGCCCCCCCACCTCGTCCACCGCCCCCGGAATAAGATCCTTGAGCGCCCCCTTGCCCAGACCGCGATGGCGGTGGATGTTCTCCACCACCACGATGGCGTCATCCACCAGAATGCCGATGGAGAAGATCAGCGCAAACAGCGACACCCGGTTGAGGGTAAAGCCCCAGGCCCAGCTGGCAAACAGGGTCAGCGCCAGGGTGATGACGATGGCAACGCCCACCACCAGTGCCTCGCGCCAGCCCATGCTCACCAGCACCAGCAACACCACCGCCGTGGTGGCAAAGATCAGCTTGCCGATCAGGGTGTTGGATTTGGTCTCGGCGGTGACGCCGTAGTCACGGGTCACCGTCACCTCGACCCCGGCAGGGATCAGCCGATTCTGCAAACTCTCGACCCGCGCCTCTACCCTCTTGGCCACCTCGACCGCGTTCTGGCCCGGCTGCTTGCCGATAGCCAGGGTCACTGCCGGATAGCTGCGATCCCCCAGCCCCATCCAGCTGCGCTTGGTCGGGGTCTCCTGACCTAGGGAGACCTTGGCAACCTCCCCCAGATAGACCGGCTTGCCGTCGTGCAGCCCCACCACCAGTTCTCTAGCCTCCTGCTCGCTTTGCAGGAACTGCCCCACCTGCACCTTGATCTCACTGTTGTCTTGCTCGATGGCCTGTGTTGTGCCCACCTGATTGGCGGCTGCCAGTCGCTGACTCAGCTCGCCCCAGCTGATGCCGTGGGCGCTGAGGGCCGCCGGATCCGGCATCACCCGCAGCACGGCGCTCTGGCTGCCCAGCGTGTAGATATCGCGGGTGCCGGGAATCCGCTTGAGTTCGGTCTCCAGCTCATGGGCGACCCGAGTCAGCTCGGGGGCACCCAGCTGCTTGCTCCCATCTTTGCTCCATAAGGTCAAACTGACGATGGGGACATCGTCGATCCCCCGGGGTTTTACCAGTGGCTGACCGACCCCGATCCCCTGTGGCAACCAGTCGCGGTGGGAGTCGAGCTGGTTGTTGAGATCGACGATGGCCTGCTCGCGGCTCACCCCCACCTTGAACACCACCACCAGCAGGGCCCCATCGGGTTGGGAGAAGGAGTAGAGGGTATCGATCCCCTTTATCTGGGAGACCACCTGCTCGGCAGGGGTGGTGACGAGAGAGGCCACTTCAGCCGGGGTGGCCCCCGGGAAGGGGATATAGACATCGGCGAAGGTGACATCGATCTGCGGCTCCTCCTCCTTGGGGGTCACCAGCACCGCAAACAGGCCGAGTAGCAACCCCACCAGCGCCAGCAGCGGGGTGATGGCCGAGCCCTGAAACAGCGCCGCCAGCCGACCGGCAGGCCCCAGCCTCTCCCTGTTGCCGCTCAGCTCGCTACTCATGGGCCACCTCCTGCTGCTGCGCCCAGGCATCGGGGGCCAGCTTGTCGCCGGCTTGCAGACCGGCCAGGATCTCGCACTGTCCCTCGACGCAATCGCCGACCCGCACCGGCGTCAGGACCCAGCCAGCGGGCTGCTGCAGATAGACGCCGTTGAACTCCCCTTGCCGCAGCAGGGCGCGGTCCGGCACCTGCAACACCAGACGCTCACCCCGCTTGAGCTGCACCTTGAGCCACATGCCGGGCAATACCCCGGCGGTGTGCGGCGGCAAGTCGAGGCGCAACCGGAAGGCGTGGGTCTGGCTGTCGGCATAGTTGAAGCGGGTCAGTTTGGCGGGGGTTAGAGTCTTGCCATCGGGCAGCAGCACCTGCACATCCGCAGGCTCACGAGCAAGCGTCAGGGCGGATTGTGGCAACTCCACCTCCACCCGCAAGGTATCGAGGGAGAAGCCGGAGAGCAGCGGGGTACCCGGGGCGACTGTCTCCCCCAGCTCTACCAGCCGCTTGGTCACCACCCCAGCGTAGGGGGCGAGGATGCGGGTATAGCCGTAGGCTTCCCGGGCCTGGATGAGGGCGGCCTCGGCGGCATTGACCTCGGCGCGGGCGGCCCGATCCGTTGCCTGGGCGTTGTCGAGCTGGGCCCGGGTGATCACCCCCTTGGCGATGAGGGCCTGATAACGGGTGAGCTGGCGCTCGGCCTCCACCTGCTGGGCCTGGGCCCTGGCCACCCGCGCCTCGGCGCCGGTCAGGGCGGCAGATTGCTCCTTGCCGCTTATCTCGAGCAGGGGCTGCCCGGCCTGTACCTCGTCGTTCACATCCACCAGCATGCGGGAGACGCGGCCACTGGTCTGGGCCGCGACCGTCCCCTGATGAATGGCGCTCACGGTACCGCTCAGGGTGAGCCAGTCGATGACGCGCTGCGGGGTCAGCGTCAGCAACCCCTTGGCCTCCTCGGCCGCCACCAGGGTGGATGTCATGACCAGCAGGGTGGTCACCAGCAACCGGATTGTGTTCATCATGATTCTCCTTCCCTGGCTCATGGGCACCTTGAAAACTCAGGCAGTACGGTGCTGGCGAGCCTTCTCCAGCACCCTGTTCCAGACCTTGTCCACCAGCAGGATCCCGGCCGCCATGGCCCCGATAAACAACATTATCATGGGCTGTCCGCTGGAAATGAGACTCAAGGCGGGCCCTGGACAGATGCCGACCAGGCCCCAACCGATCCCGAACAGCGCGGCCCCGCCGATCAGGCGGCGATCCAGCCTGGGGGTGGGGACGGCGACGATGGGCTCACCCAGCACACTCTGTCGACGGGGTTTCACCAGCAAAAAATAACCCGGCATAAAGACCAGCAGGGCGCCTCCCATCACGAAGGCGAGGCTGGGATCCCAGGCCCCCGCCAGATCGAGAAAACCGGTGACCCGGGCGGGATCCACCATGCCGGAGATGGCCATCCCCAGCCCGAACAGCAGGCCCGCAAACAAACTTGTCAGCAACTTCATGGCGATCAGCTCCTTACAGCAGATGATGAGTGACGAAGACGGTGATGAAGCCTGCCGCCATAAAGATCAGGGTGGCGACGATGGAGCGCAGGGAGAGCCGCCCCATGCCACAGATGCCGTGGCCGCTGGTGCAGCCATTGCCAAGACGGGTACCAATACCGACCAGCAGACCGGCCAGCAGCACCACCGGCCAGCCGGGCAGCGTGGTGAATGCAGGCATGGTGGCCCAACCCAGGGTCAACGCCAGCCAGGCGCCCGCCCCGAGCCCCAGCAGAAACAGCACCCGCCACGGCGCCCGGTGTTGCAAGGCGCCGGCCAGAATGCCGCTGATCCCGGCAACCCGGCCGTTGAACAACATCAGGATCAGGGCCGACAGCCCCGCCAGCATGCCGCCGCCCAAAGAGAGCAGCCATTGGCTTTCCATCATCAAGATTCCTTATTTTCTGAGTGACAAAAATGGGTTTGCAGCGCCGCCAGCACATCGGCCGCCGCCTCGCTCACCAGGGAGTAGTAGATCTGCTGGGAGACTTTGCGCGAGCGGACAAGGCCCTGGCGCTTCAATACCGACAGTTGCTGGGAGAAGGCCGACTGCCCGAGCTGGCTGTGGGCCAGCAGCTCCCCGACCCCCATCTCCCCTTCCACCAGCTGGCAGAGCACCATCAGGCGTTCGGGATGAGCCAGCGCCTTGAGCAGGCCGGCGGCGGCTGTCGCATGTCGGTTCATCTCGTCGAAGTGGCTCATAAGATTAAATTAGCAATTGCTGATATTTGTTCCATTGTATAAAACAACTCTAAATTAGCAATCACTAAACAAAAGGAGACGAGAAATGACCGTCGATAACGGAGTCAGAGTGGTCGCGGGTGGCATGTTGCTGCTGTCGCAGCTGCTCACGGCCTGGGTCCACCCGGGTTTTGTCTGGTTGAGCGTCTTTGTCGGGGTCAACCTGTTTGTCGGGGTCAACCTGATCCAGAGCGCGTTCACCGGGTTCTGTCCCGCCGCCGCCGTGCTCAGGCGAATGGGGCTCAAATAGGCAGGCGGACATATTGGCTCACAGGAGCCGTGTAATAGAGCGGAGGCTCATTTTGACATCCTCCCCCACCTTAGCGCTTCGCGTCACAGGAGGGGGATTCCCATTACTGGGTGATAGCTGCTCGCGCAGTACCGGGTTCCTGCTTCATCGGGCGGCCTGATTGCACCACGCCTCCACAGGCTAAAACGGCGTGTCCC
>NZ_JAGKRH010000091.1:0-578 GCF_017939245.1 Aeromonas sp. PrichA-15
GTTCTGGGCTCCAACCCGATTTCTCGTGCAAACGCGCGGGTCTCATGGGCTCGATACGCCGAGCCATTATCAGTCAGCCACTCCACCGGTGATGCCGGCAACGAATCCCCAAAGCGATGTTCGACAGACCTCAGCATGACATCTTGCACAGTGTCACTATCGTAACCCCCAGTACTGGCCGCCCAGTCCAACGCTTCCCTATCGCAGCAATCCATGGCGAACGTGACACGTAGTTTTTCACCGTTATCGCAGCGAAACTCGAAGCCATCTGAGCACCACCGTCGATTGCTCTCCTTGACGGCAACACGCCCCTTATGTGCCTGCTGGGCCAATGGTGCAGCTGGTTTTCTTTCCAGCAGCAAGCCATGTTCGCGCATGACGCGATATACCCGCTTAGCGTTTACCACAGGTTGTTCTGTTGCCTCAGACTGACGCCGTAACAGCGCCCAGACCCGGCGATAGCCATAGGAGGGAAGCTCTGCCATCGCCTCCATGATACGGCCAAGTAAGGCTGCATCATCACGCTGGCGATGATGACGACCATCTTGCCAACCCGGTTTTCGATGAACACGAACGGA
>NZ_JAGKRH010000092.1:0-11840 GCF_017939245.1 Aeromonas sp. PrichA-15
GATTGACAGAACTGCGCGGGTCTTCGATGAGCGATAAGTGGGCGAAGAAGTCCATAACGGGTGGCTCCAATAAGATGAGAACACCCGATCAGATCGCTGAAAAATCAGAAAGTTCCATTAAATCTCAGGGTATGATCCCGCCCTGAGTTATACATGGCATGCTTGGTAAAGCGATATAGATGTACCTCGAGTGAAGAACTGCCGGTGTGAGGGTCGTAATCTATCACCTCTGGTGCCGCTTCGATGAATGCATCATCAATGTTCAAGCGAAAGTAGAGTGCAATATCCCCTTTCTGAGAATTTTCAGATCCACGACTAAGTTGGTAGCAGTAATAAGATTGGAAAAGCGGCAAGAAACTCCAAGGCGCGCGAGAAGAAGGCCTGGATGTTGCCTTACCGACACCGTCGCCCTCCAGGCTACCCCAGAAACGAAAATCGGCGTCAGCGGCTTCACCAGCCAACTTATCCAGTTGTGGCAGGATCCGTGCGTAAAAGCCTTCTATCAGACGGTGAGCGTGTCTGACTTGGGTGACCAAGGACTGTGCTTGGGATATGTCCATCAGTTATCTCCGAACTAACGCCAATGTTGAAGTTGTTCGAGACCAGCAGCGAGGTCGATAGACCTAGTCATGTCCACCATAGGCTGCCAGCTCGGGATCATCGGAGCCATGCCATACAGCTCGAATGCATTCTGCCAGTCGCGTAGGATCGCTTTATCTTGGCGTGTCGAAAAATGCGCATTCTGTCGAAGCCAGTGACGGAGAGGTTCCCATTCACAGGCTGCCATGGGCTCAAACCTTACAGGCAAGGCTGACTGTTCAAGTGCCTCTGGCCCCACATTGCCCAAAGCGATATCGGCGGGGGATGTAGCGGTGAGGTGTAGGCTGGTGCCTGGAGTCTCAGGATCAAGCGAGGGCCCACGATGCACGCTGATGTTGTATTCCGGAGCCAGCTCCTCTGCTGCTGTGCTCAACAGTTGGCGCGGCACCAGCAGCGAACCCATGAACTCATTGGCGCGCAGCTCGGCAAAATGCACTTCTGTCGCCAGTGCTGCTGCAGGGGCTGTTGGTACTTTCGCCAAGTGTTCGCTGTCCGGCGTGGTGGTGCGATAGGCACGCTGCCCACACGGCTCAAAGGCATCGAACAGTCCCGGCCCCTTGCTGCCATCCATGATCCAGCCTGGCGCATCGAACACCGCGTGCCCGAGTTCGTGGGCTAGTGTGCTGAGCGCCAGCAGTTCACTGAGCTTTTCGCCGACCGGCGACACGCACACCATCGCCGTGTCCGGGACACCAGGGTCGTACTCGCAGATCCCGAATACGTGGTTGCCATCCTCATCATGCACCTCGCACTCGGTGCTGACCTCGAGCGTGAAGTCGATGTTGTTGATTTTCAGCCGGTCGATCTGCCGCAAAGCGTCGAAGGCAATGGCATCAACACCGACACCCACTAGCTGCTGGCGGGCCTGTGCGGCGATGGCTTCGATTTCAATGTGCTTGATGAATTTTGGGCGCTTGCGGTCGCAATGCCGGTAGTCGAGGGTCAGAACCGGCATTCACTTTTTCTCCGTCACTTCCCGGCGGTACATCCGCACAACGCTGGCCACATCCTCGCGCATGTCTGGTGGCAGCCGACTGGCTTCAACGAACGCGTCGTCCGGGTCGATGCCCAGAATCTCTGCCGCTTTGCGGATTAGCTCGTCCTTGGGTGGCTTTTCCATGTTGCGCTCGATGCGTGACCAGTAGGCAGGTGAAATCTCAAGCTGACGCGCGAAGTCGTTCATCTGTATCTGCTTCTCTTCGCGCTTCTTGCGAATGAAGTCTCCGAAAGGCATAGCCGTTTCCTAATTGCGTAATTGGTTAATTCCAAGATCATAGGGCCAAGACGTGCGCCAGTCAACTGTTTCGTAAACGCGCAATTTTTCTGACCCTATTACCCTGCGTTGCCATCCTGTCCGAAGGATCAGGTTCACTATTTCCGACGGTTGCTATTCCCCGGAGCCCGTCATGAAGAACATCGAACTTGCATCTCCAGCAGAGATGTCCGCCAGCGCCCGCGCTGGTGAAATCACCGCCATCCTTGCGGCCGCCATCGTCCGCACCGTCGTGGCAAACGAGCCGAAAGCCAGAGAAGTTGGCCTTGGCTTACTGCTCGACCAGCGCGTTCATACAACCCCCTATCAACAGGAGAAGTTGTGATGAACGAGAAACAAGCATCCGTCGCCGCGCAGATCGCGGCGCTGTCCAACCTGCCGATCGCTGAGCTTTGGCCAGTGTGGGATCGGTACTTCAGTAGCCGCCCCATCAACCCCAACCGCG
Organism: Aeromonas sp. PrichA-15; assembly: GCF_017939245.1. NCBI lineage: Bacteria > Pseudomonadati > Pseudomonadota > Gammaproteobacteria > Aeromonadales > Aeromonadaceae > Aeromonas > Aeromonas sp. PrichA-15. The sequence goes on from NZ_JAGKRH010000092.1 coordinate 2,319, forward strand.
CCTTCATCGAGTCGCGTATCGCCTACAAGATGCAGGAGGAGGCCTTCGGTGGATTGTCGAACAACACCCGCCAGCGGTTGGAGGCCATCGGTGCCAAACATTCCAAGATCAAGCTGCGGGCCCGTCCGCGCGATATCAACTTCGCGCCCGGCACTGTCCTGTTGCGCGAATGGGGCGAGCGTGAGCACAAGGTAGTGGTCACTGCCGAAGGTCTGTTCGAGTACGAGGGCAGCACCTTCAAGAGCCTGACGGCGGTGGCCCGGCATATCACCGGCACGCACTGGTCGGGCCCGCTGTTCTTTGGCCTTACGGCCAAGGCAGGTGCGCAATGAGCGACGCCGTACAGATTGCATCTCCCAAAGCACGCAAACGCTGCGCGGTCTACTGCCGGGTGTCGTCGGACGAGCGCCTTGACCAGGAATTCAACTCCGTCGACGCGCAGAAGGAAGCCGGTCACGCCTACGTTGCCAGCCAGCGCGCCGAGGGTTGGATTCCTGTCGCCGACGACTATGACGACCCCGGTTTCTCCGGCGGCAACACGGATCGGCCCGGGTTGAAGCGGCTGATGGCGGACATCGAGCGCGGCCAGATCGACATCGTGGTGGTCTACAAGATCGACCGCCTGACGCGTAGCCTTGCCGACTTCTCCAAGATGGTCGAAGTGTTCGAACGCCACGGCGTGTCCTTCGTGTCGGTCACCCAGCAGTTCAACACCACCACATCGATGGGACGGCTGATGCTCAACGTGCTGCTGTCCTTCGCTCAGTTCGAGCGCGAAGTCACCGGCGAGCGCATCCGCGACAAGATCGCCGCCAGCAAGCGCAAAGGGATGTGGATGGGTGGCGTGCCACCGTTGGGCTACGACGTCGAGAACCGCTTGCTGGTGATCAACGACACAGAGGCGTCGGTGGTGCGGCGCATCTTTGAGGAGATGTTGACCATCGGCTCGCCCACCCAGATTGCTGCCAACCTGACGCTGGAGGGCATCACCACCAAGGCGTGGACGACACAAGACGGTCAGACACGGGCAGGCACGCGCATCGACAAGAAGTACCTGCACAAGCTGCTGCGCAACCGCATTTACCTCGGGGAGTTGTCGCACAAGGGGAGTTGGTACCCGGGGGTGCATCAAGCCATCATCGATCCCGGGCTGTGGGGGCGGGTTCACGAGGTGCTGGCCAAAGACGGCCACACCCGGTCAGTGGAAACCAAGATCAGGTCGCGCACCGATGCCTTGCTGCGCGGCCTGCTGTACGCACCCTCGGGCGAGCGGATGTACCCGACCTACTCGCGCAAGAACGGGCGCAAGTACCACTACTACGTGTCCAAGTCGGAAGCGCGGTTCGGTGCGCCGGGCAAGAGCTACGAGCGGCTGCCCGCGCCGGAGATTGAGGGGGCGGTGGTGGCCCAGATCCGGACGGTGCTGACCAGTCCAGAAACTGTGGCGTCGGTGGTGCGGCACATCCAGCGCAACGGGGCCCAGATCGACGAGGCCACCACCGTGATGGCGATGGGACGGCTCAACAACGTGTGGGATCAACTGTTCCCGGTCGAGCGCCACCGCATCGCCAACCTGATGATCGAGCGCATCGACCTCGTCCACGCGGGCGAGGTGCAAGGCATCAAGGTGAAGTGGCGTGAGGTCGGCTGGAACGCGCTCATCGAGGAGTTTGCCCCGGACAGCATTGGTGCTGAACTGCTGGAGGTCGAAGCCTGATGGACGAATCGATGGAAACCTTTGTGCCCCTGACGTTTCGCCGACGGGGTGTCCAACGCGTGGCTGCCGACGAGCGCAGCGTCCACGACGTGACACTGCTCGACGGCGTAGCACGCGCCTTCTACTGGCAGCACCTGCTGGACACCGGCGCAATGCAAAGCGGGTCGGCCATCGCCCGCGCCGAGAAACTGCACCACTCGGTGGTCAACGAACTGCTTCGCATGACCCTGCTGGCCCCCGACATCATTGAGCAGTTCATGGCGGGCAAGCAGCCACGGCGGTTGACGCTGATGTGGTTTCAGCGAAACCGCCTGATGGTGGATTGGCAGGCCCAGCGCCAGCTCATGGCCAGCTTCGAGGAGGACGTATGAGCAAGAAACATCGTGGCCACGCCAAGGGTGACCCAGTGATGTATCAGACGCCGCTGCCCGCTGGCGGTGTGCAGATGGAGACATTCCTACCCTGGACGCTGGTGCGCCGGGGCCTGAAAAAGCAGGTCATCACGCCATTGGACGCGCCGCAGGAATTCATGGACGAGGCTCAACGTGAGCGGCAGGTGCGTGAGATGGCGCAGGACACCCCTTTGCTGCGGGCGCTAGGCCTCGCACACCACTGGCAGCGCTTGCTGGACGAAGGACGGTTCAGTTCGATGACCGAGATCGCGGCGGCCGAGGGCATCGACCTCGGCCAAGCCAGCAAGATGAGTCGATTGGCGCAACTGGCCCCCGACCTGATCGAAGCCATCGCCTTGGGACACCTCGAGGTGGGCGTCAGCCAGTTGCTACGCGGCAAGTTGTCGGCGTCCTGGTTGGCGCAACGTGAGGCACTGGTGACAGGCTCGCGCTGACGTCCGTGCCGCAGCGACACACCGCCTCAGGGCGGTTTTTTTGTGCCTTTCGCTGCCTCGGTCGCGCCCGCCAGAGCAAGCGAAGAAGCAAACCGATGCCCTGCAAACCCGCGCCAATCCACGACTTCGGGCCTTGAATGCTCAAGAGGGCAGCAGAGAACAGAGAGAGAAAAACGGCGGAATGCACGCCGAAAACGACGACTTCCGGAGGGGCGTGCTCAAGAGGCCAAGGCCGGAAACCGCGCCAACACTGGCGTTCTGGGCAAAAAAAATCCCAACCGATAAGGGTTGGGATTTTGGGTTTTGGTGGTGGAAACGGGAACCGAACCGGCGTCCGCAATCCGAGCCAGATAGTAACGCCTTGGCCTTGAGGGCGTGGATTCGGCGATTTGGCCACTTCGATTACTTGCTCAGGGGCGCGTCGAAAAACCTCCGCCTCGCCCGCCCTTGGTAAAATTACGACGTCCTGAACCCCGCAGCCTGCACCGATGAAACCACGCACCGCCATCAAGACCGACCTGTTCGCCGACGAGCATCACCGCAAGAAGATCGACTCGCTGGGCGACCCGCTGGCCGAGATCGAATCGCACATCGATTTTGCGGCGCTGGCCGCGGCGGTGGACCGGGTGGCGCCGCGCCCGGTGAGTGCGCAGGGCGGCCGTCCGCCGTATCCGACCGAAACGATGGTGCGGATCCTGGTTCTGAAGCGGCTGTACAACCTGTCCGATGAGCAGATGGAGTATCAGCTGCTCGACCGGATGAGCTACAAGCGCTTTTGCGGTCTGACCGACGCCACGACCATTCCGGACCGCACCACGGTGTGGACCTTCGAGAACCGTATCGGTGAAGCGGGGGCGCGGGCGCTGTTCGATGGCATGACGGCGCAGCTGGACAGACAGGGCTACATCGCCCGTGGGGGTCAGATCGTCGACGCCACCTTGGTGCCCGTGCCCAAGCAGCACAACCGCAAAGGCGAGAAGGCGCTGATCAAGGAAGGGGCGATGCCCATCGAGTGGAAGCCGGCCAAGCGGCGCCAGAAGGATATCGACACCACCTGGACCAAGAAGCACGGCAAGAGCCTGTTCGGCTACAAGCTGTCGATCAACGTCGACAACAAGTACAAGGTCATCCGCAAGATCGAGACCGACACGGCCAGCACGCACGACAGCCAGCACGTATACACGGTGTTCGATGCCAGCAACACGAGTCGCGATGTGTATGCAGATCGGGGCTACCCGTCTGCGCAGGTCGACGCCTGGCTCGAGCGCCGGGGGTTTCGCAACCAAATCCAGCGCAAAGGGCAGCGCAACAAGCCGCTCTCGGAGTGCCAGAAGCGGCGCAACCGGCGCATCGCCAAGATCCGTGCCCGCGTCGAGCATGTGTTCGGGGCGATCGATCAGATGGGTGGCAAGCTGATCCGCACCATCGGTCAGGTGCGGGCGAGCTTTGCGATGACCATGATGGCCACCTGCTACAACCTGAAGCGGCTGGTCTACTTCCAGAAGGCGGGCGTGAGCTCGGCCTTCTGACGCCCAAAATGGGCCGAATTGCCGCTGCCCGAGGCGATTCGCGGCAAAAACAAGGCGGCACCGCAGGCAAATGCGGTGGCTGGCCAGGGAAATTGAACCGGATTCGGTCGGGGTCATCGTGACGCGGCGGGATTCACTGGAAATTTGGGGTTTTTCGAGGTGCCCCGTAGTGGATGGAAGGCCGAATTGTAGCGGCTGCCAGCGTCACCCATCGCACATGCGTATTCATCTGCGATACATGCAGTGAAGCGTCCCTTGGCGAAAAAAACCTGGCACTTTTTCGCGACACTGAAACGATTTCGTGCTATTATCGATTTCGTGCTATTATCAGTGGCCGATACCGCGTCACCGGCATAATTACACCTTCGCACGCACGCCCCCTTTTGACATCTGATCGGCATTGTGGCCAGAGCGCCCAACATGTCGTTGCCTGTCACGGAGCTTTGTTTGAAAGCAAACCGGATGACCGACCCCTCACCCCATCCCGCGCACAGCCCGATTGCACACCCGCTGTTTCAGGCGGTGGCGGTGGTCGTACTGGTCCTCGGGCTGCTCGGTGCCTTCCTGTTGTTCTCGTATCGGTCGACCGAGACCGCAGTCGAGAAGGCCTCGAGCAACGAGGCGCGGGTGTTGTCCACGCAGCTGGAAGGCGCCTTGCGCCGCATCGACATGACCGTCGCCTTTCTGCGTGACCATTACTTGGAAGCGGTACTTCACGCATCCGGATCGACGGCCGATTCGGACGTCTTCGAACACCTGCAACACCACGTCAAGCAACTGTCCAGGCAGTTTCCTGAAATGGTGCTGATCGTCATTGCCGACGAAAACGGCCAGATCCGAGCCAGTAGCCTGGACCACATGCCGGACTGGGACATCAGCGACCGCGATTACTTCCAGCAGGCACGCGCCACGCCGTCAAAGGACCTGCAGTTTTCGCCGACGCTGGTGACGAAGTGGCAAGCGATTCCGACCGTGGCCGGCTATCGCGCCATTGTGAATTCTGCAGGCGAGTTCCAGGGGGTGGTCACGATCGCGCTCAATCTGCCGTACTTCCAGTCCTTGCTGTCCGATGTCGATGCGGGCGAACAAGATGTCGTCAGTGTGCGCCGCAGCGACGACAGTCGGCTCTTGTTCCGCTGGCCTGATGCGCCGGCCGCCATCAATCAGACCGCAACTCAGATCCCGCCTTACCAGCAGATTCAAAGCGGGGAGCGTTCAGGCGTGGTGCGCTATGCCGGTTCAATCGACGGCATCGAGCGCATTTTCGCCTTTCAGAAACTCGACGATTACCCCTTCTTCGTGCTCGTAGGGCGGGCGGTGAACGAGCAATTCGCGCTGTGGCGACAAACCGCCCTCGTGGGCACAGTGCTGGTCTTCGTCACCCTGGTGCTGTTGCTGATCATGCAAGTCGTGCTGCGCCGCAGCCAGGAGAGCCAGGCCGAAGTCGAGTTGCGCATACGCCAGCTGGCCCAGGCCGTCGAACAAAGCCCCAGCACCATCGTCATCACCAACACCGACGCCCGCATCGAATATGCCAACGAGGCCTTTACCCGCACCAGCGGCTACGCCGTGGGTGAAGTGATCGGCAAGAACCCGAAGATTCTCAACGCCGGCAGAACGCCCAAAGGCACCTACCGCGAACTGTGGGCAACGCTGACCCGAGGCGAGGTGTGGCGCGGTGAATTCACCAACACGCGCAAGGACGGCAGCCCCTACATCGAGTTAGCCACCATCGCTCCGATCAAGCAGGCCGACGGCCGCGTCACCCACTATGTCGCGGTCAAGGAAGACGTCACCGAGCGCCGCGAGGCCGAGGCGCGCATCCAGCGCCTGGCCTATTACGACTCCGTCACCGGGCTACCCAATCGCAGCCTGATGTGGGACCGTCTCAAGCAAGCCATCCTCGCCAGCGAGCGCAGCAACACCTATGGCGTGCTGTTGCTGCTCGATGTCGACCATTTCAAGATGCTCAACGACACGCAGGGGCACGAGGCTGGCGACGCGCTGCTGCGCGAACTGGCCCACCGCCTGCAGGCGACACTGCGCGCGGACGACACCGTGGCACGCGTGGGCGACGACGACTTCGCGATCGTCGTCGAGGCGATCGGCACCGACCACATCGCGGCCATTGCCCACGCCGAAAAGATCGCCGAACAGCTGTATCAGACCGCCAACACCCCTTACGACCTGGGTTTGGCCAGCGGTCCCTACCGCGGCACACTGAGCATCGGCATCACCTTGTTCCAGGGGCGCCAGAGCGCGGCCGACAAAGTGCTCAAGCAAGCTGAAGTCGCTCTGGCCCGGGCCAAGCAGGACGGTCGCAACGCGATCCGCTTCTTCAGCGAGACAATGCAGGCGGTGACCGATGCCCGCGCCGAACTGGAACTCAAGCTGCGCGCAGCGATTGCCGAAAACGGCTTCAAGCTTTACTACCAGCCGCAAATCAACCGTGACGGACGCGTCGTCGGCGCCGAAGCCTTGATCCGCTGCTTCGACGCGCAGGGCAAGATGATCTCGCCGGCCAGCTTCATTCCGCTGGCCGAAGAAACCGGTCTCATCGTGCCGATCGGCGAATGGGTGCTCAATGCCGCCTGCGCGCAGCTGTTCGTCTGGCAACAACACGACACCAGCCGTGGCTACACCCTGGCGATCAACGTCAGTGCGAAGCAGTTCCACCAGCCCGATTTTGTCGACAAGGTTCAGTCAGCCATCGCGCGTCATCGCATTCCGCCCGAGAAACTGAAGATCGAGCTCACCGAAAGCGCCGTGCTGGGCGACATCGAAACCACGGTATCGCGCATGCACGAGATCAAGGCGCTGGGCGTGAAGTTCGCACTCGACGACTTCGGTACCGGCTATTCCTCGCTGTCCTACCTCAAGCGCCTGCCCTTCGATCAGTTGAAGATCGATCAGATCTTCGTACGTGACATGGCGCAGTACAACAGCAGCGAAGCCATCGTGCGGGCCATCCTGGCGATCAGCCGCTCGCTCGAACTCGAAGTGGTGGCCGAAGGGGTGGAGACCCCCGCCCAGCACGAACTCCTGCTGACGCGCGGCTGCGAGATGTTCCAGGGCTATTTGTTCGGCAAACCGGTCCCCATCGAAAACTGGGGCACACCATGATGGCCGCCATCCACGCTGTCCACGCCCGCAACACCGCCCGTGCGTTCGCCCTGCTGGGTGCCGCGGCCGCCTTGCTCATCCTGTTGTGGGTGCTGCCTTCCCCGCCCGGCACGGCCGGCATCGCGAATTACCTGCCGCTACACATGGCGCTGGAAACCGCCGCGATCGTCATCGCCGTGATGGTGTTCGCGGTGGGCTGGCTCAATCCCTCGCGCGCACTGCCAGCCAATGTGCAGCTGCTGGCCTTCTGCTTCCTCGGGGTTGCGTTGCTCGACTTCACGCACATGCTGTCGTACCGCGGCATGCCCGATTTCGTCACGCCCAGCGACCCGGAGAAAGCCATCAATTTCTGGCTGGCGGCTCGCCTGCTGGCCGCCATCGGCATTTTGGCGGCGGTGTCCATGGCCTGGCAGGTTCGTTCGTCATTCAGCGCAGGTCGTGTACTGCTAGCCGTGGGTGCGTATGTAGTGCTGGCGCACACGGTGTTCCTGCTTTATCCGGATTGGGTGCCGCGCACCTTCATCGCCGGCAAGGGCCTGACGAGCTTCAAGATCCAGGCCGAAAACGTGCTGGTGTTGCTGTTCGCCACCTCCGTCGGTGTCCTGGCCTGGCGGATGCGCAATCCCTGCCCCTTCAACGCCCCCGCCCTGCTGGGTGCGGCCGGGCTGATGGGGCTGAGCGAGTTGTTTTTCACGATGTATGCCCATGTCACCGATGTATACAACCTGGCCGGGCATCTTTACAAAATCGGCGCGTATTACCTGCTCTATCAGGGCCTGGTGGTCGAAACCATCCGACGCCCCTACGCCGACCTCGAGCGTTCCCGGGCTGCGCTGGCCGACACGACGCGGCGCCTGGCGGACGAGCGCGAGCGGCTGAAGAACATCCTGGCCGGCACACAGGCCGGGACCTGGGAATGGAACGTGCAGACGGGCGAAACCATCTTCAACGAGCGCTGGGCGGAAATCGCCGGCTATCGGCTCGATGAGCTGCAACCGGTGTCGATCCAGACCTGGCAACAGCTCTCGCATCCCGAAGATCTCGTGAACTCGGGCAGTGCCTTGGAGCGCCATTTCCGGGGCGAAACGCCCTATTACGACGTCGACGTACGCATGCGCCACAAGGATGGGCACTGGGTGTGGGCGCGCGACTGCGGCGCTGTGCGCTCGTGGACAGCCGACGGCAAGCCCGAATGGATGTTCGGCGCCCATACCGACACCACTGCGCAGCACCGCGCCGAGCGCAGGCAGCAGGAGGCCATGGAAAGCCTCAGACTCGTAGCCAAGGTGTTCCATGCGGCACAGGAAGGCATTCTGGTGGTCGATGCGCAGCATCGGATCGTCGATGCCAATCCAGCCTTCGAAGCACTGAGCGGCTACCGCAAAAACGAGCTCGTCGGGAATAACCCGCGCATGTTCAGTTCGGGCCAGCAGAACATGGACTTCTACGCGCAGATGTACGACGCCCTGAACCAGCAGCAGGGCTGGCAGGGTGAAGTCTGGAACCGGCGCAAGTCGGGCGAGGTGTATGTCGCCAAGACATCGATTTCGGCCGTGACCGACGACGCGGGACATCTCGAGCATTACGTGGCGGTTTACGCCGATATCAGCGCCCTGATGACCCAGCGCGACCACTTCAGTTCGCTGGCCCACTTCGATGCACTGACCGGGCTGCCGAACCGCCGGCTGCTGGAAGACCGACTGCACCAGGCCATTTCCGCCTCGCAACGCAATGGCAGCCAGCTCGTGGTGTGCATGCTGGATCTCGACGGCTTCAAAGCGGTCAACGACACCTTGGGCCATGCCGAGGGCGATCGCTTGTTGGTCGAAATGGCCAAACGGATGCAGCACATCATGCGCGCGCGGGAAACACTGGCCCGTCTGGGCGGCGATGAGTTCGTGCTGCTGTTGCTGGAGGGCGACTTCCGCCACGCACTGGAACGCGTGCTGGAAGTCGTACGCAAACCGGTAATGCTGGCCGGGAACACCCCGGCCTGCGTGACGGCCAGCATCGGCGTGAGCCGTTACCGCCCCGGCGTCGAAGACGATGCGCAATTGCTGCGTGAAGCCGACGAAGCGCTCTACCGGGCAAAACACGCCGGCAAGAACGTCTGGGTGATGCATGACGCAAGCGTGCTGGCCACCGATCATGCCCCCACCAGCCCAGGGCGGGATCGCACTTTGTTAATGAAATTTGAACAGGCAGATCGTCTGTGATCTAATCGCGTCTCCATGCAGGAGGCACGCGCTATGACGTTGATTGAACACCTTACCCTTGTCGAAGAAACTCGCTCTGAGATCAATCGT
>NZ_JAGKRH010000093.1:0-7451 GCF_017939245.1 Aeromonas sp. PrichA-15
TCTGGGCCATAAAAATAAACAGTTAGTTAAGATCTCGACTATTTACAGCTTGGCAACGCAAGGTACAATTAAAATCGTACTTGGCGCCGCTCAACTGATCGATACTTGATCAACTAGCGCAAAGAATGATCATGCGTCGGCCCTGACGAGATCCCCTTTAACCGCCACTTCTACCAGTACCAGCCGCCCCGGGATCTGGCTGCCATCGACGCCGATCTCGATGCAGTGGCCAAAGAGATTATGCAACTGCTGGCGGAGGTGCACTCATGAGTGAGGTAGTGGCAAATTCTCCGCAAGGGTTGACGGGGAAATATAAGCAGTATCCTGAATATAAGGATTCGGGAGTGGAGTGGGTTGGTGACATGCCACGTCATTGGCAATCGAAACCAGCTTTTGCTGTTGTGATGGATGAGTGCATAAAAAATAGCGATGGTGCAGAGTCGAACGTGCTCTCTCTTAGCTATGGGAATATTGTAGAGCGTGACGTAGAAACCAATTTCGGTTTGCTGCCTGAATCGTTCAATACCTATCAGATTGTCAACCCCGGTGACATAATTCTACGGCTAACAGATCTTCAAAATGACAAGCGTAGCCTTCGAGTTGGTCGGTCAACATTGCAGGGAATTATTACATCAGCTTATTTGAAACTATCTTGTAGCGGTGAACTTAACGATCGTTATGCCTATCGTCTTCTGCACTCGTATGACACAACGAAGGTGTTTTACGGAATGGGCGGCGGGTTGCGACAATCCATGAAATTTGAGGATTTCCGCCGTTTACCCTTTTTGGTGCCACCCCTAGAAGAACAACGCACCATAGCCGCTTTCCTCGACTATGAAACTTCCCGAATTGATCGGCTGATTGCCCAGCAGCAGCGGCTGATCGAACTGCTTAAAGAGAAGCGGCAGACGGTGATTTCCCACGCCGTCACCAAGGGCCTCAACCCCAACGCCCCCATGAAAGATTCCGGCGTCGAGTGGCTCGGCCAAGTGCCAGAACATTGGCAAATTCAAAAAACAGCATGGCATTTCACAGCTCAAAAAGGGCGTAATGGCCAAATGTTAACAAAAGAATACTGTGGCGAAAACTCAGGTGATTACCCCGTCTATAGTGGACAAACTGAAAATAACGGTATAATGGGGCGCATTGATAGTTTTGAATTCGACTTTGGTAATGATGGTTGTTTGTTTTCTACAACTGTTGGTGCTAAAGCCATGTCACTTTCATTGTTAAAAGGTAAATTTAGCCTGTCTCAAAATTGCATGGTTATTATTCCGAGAGAAAATAACGCTTTCAGCGTAAGTTTTGCATTTTACCATTTTCAACCACTATTCTCTTACGAGAGAGGGCTCATTCCTGAGCATATGCAAGCATCGTTCAGAATGGATGACTTATATCAGTATTCTATTGCTATGCCACCAGTTAGTGAACAGATTGAAATTTCTGACTTTATTAATGGCGAAGTAATAAAAATAGATTACTTGGTACAAATTGCAGAAAAGGCAATAACCTTGATGCAAGAACGCCGCTCCGCCCTGATTTCCGCTGCCGTCACCGGCAAGATCGATCTGCGTGGTTGGACGCCGCCTGCCGAAGAGGTGGCCGCATGACGCTAACGGGGCTGGCGTGCTACGACTTTGTCAGCCAACTGGCAGCCTTGCCGTTTGTCGAGGCGATCTGGCTGTTTGGTTCACGGGCCCGTGGCGATCACCGTGAGCGTTCCGATATCGATCTGGCCATCGAGTGCCCCTCCGCCAGCGAGGCGCAATGGCAACAGGTGTTGGCGATCGTCGATGAGGCCGATACCCTGCTCCCTATCGATTGTGTGCGACTCGATGAGGAGTCGCCCCAGAGCCCGCTGTATCAGGCCATCCTGCGTGACAGGGTGCCTCTCTACCGACGAATGACGCCTTAAGGAAGTGCAATGAGTCTGGATCTGAATCTGGTTGCCCTTGGCAACGCCCTGCAACGTCTCGCCGAATCCCTGAGCTATGACGCGAGCCAACCGCTGGTGGTCGATGCCAGCATCCAACGCTTCGAGTTCTGTATCGAGCTGACCTGGAAGACCCTGAAAAAGGCGCTGGCCGCAGAAGGGATTGAGGCCAATACCCCCCGTGAGTGCATGAGCCAGGCCTATGCGGCCCATTGGCTGGCCGATGAAACGGTCTGGTTGTCGATGCTCAAAGATCGCAACCTGACCTCGCATACCTACAAGGAAGCTCTTGCGGTCGAGATCTATAGCCGTCTGCCGGGGCATCTGGCGGCGATGCAGTCACTTTATCAGGTACTGCTGGCCCGAGGGGGTCAGCCATGAGCCTGGACCTCAGTTTGGAAAATAGGGCCCGCGAGAAGGCCTTTCAGGACCATATCATCGAGCAACTGGCTGCATCAGGTTGGCTGGTCGGTGAGTCGTCTCGCTACGACAAAGAGCGAGCACTCTACCCGGAAGATGTGATCGCCTATGTGCAGGAGAGCCAGCCAGAGGGGTGGCAGAAATACTGCAAGACCTACGGTGAGGAGCCAGAGCGTCATCTGCTCAACGCCGTGGCTCGATCCCTTGACAGCGATGAGCGGGGCACCTTGTGGTTACTTCGTCATCAGGTAGAGGATCGAGGGCACCGGCTGGCGGTGGCCACCTTCAAGCCCGACCATGACCTTAACCCAGAACTGGTCGAGCGGTATGCCAAGAACCGACTGCGGGTGGTGCCGGAGCTGGTCTACAGCCCCCATGGCTATGAGGGGCGGCTCGATCTCACTCTGTTTCTCAACGGTATTCCGGTGGCAACGCTGGAACTCAAATCGTGCTTCAAACAGAGCCTGGAGAACGCCAAGCAGCAGTACCGCTTCGACCGCCCACTGGTGACGGCGGGCAAGCGTGAGCCCTTGCTGGCTTTTCGTCGCGGAGCACTGGTGCACTTTGCCGTCAATCAGTTTGAGGTGGCGATGACCACCAAGCTGGCCGGAGCAGATACCTTCTTCCTGCCGTTCAACCGTGGCACAGCCCAAGGCGGTGCGGGGAACGATCAGCCTGAGACAGGGTTCGCCAGCGAGTACCTATGGCAGGAGATTTTCGCGCCCGAGACCTTCCTCAATATTCTGGGTCGCTATCTACATCTGCAAGTCACCTTTGATGAGGACGCCCTTGGCCGTCGTAAGAAGAAAGAGACGATGATCTTCCCCCGCTACCACCAGTGGAAGGTGGTGGAGACGCTGCTGGAGACGCTCCAGCAGGAAGGGAGCGGCCAGAAGTATCTCATCCAGCACTCGGCGGGCTCTGGCAAGTCCAACTCCATCGCCTGGCTGACCCATCAGCTGGCCTCCCTGCGACGTGACGGAGAAAAGCTGTTCAACTCGGTCATCGTGGTCACCGATCGGACCGTGCTCGATAGTCAATTGCAGGAGACCATCGCTCAGTTCGATCACGCATCCGGGGTGATCTCCCGCATCAATCGGGAAGAGGGGGATGGCAGCAAGTCAGCCCAATTGGCCGAGGCACTGGCCAGCGGCACCCCCATCATCATCGTCACCATCCAGACCTTCCCTCATGTGCTCAAGGCCATCCAGGAGAGCACCAGCCTCAAAGCCAGTCGCTTTGCGGTGGTTGCCGACGAGGCCCACTCCAGCCAGACCGGTAAGACCGCCCGCCAGTTGCGTGAGGTTTTGATGGCCGAGCAGCTCAATGATGAAGAAGAGCTCTCCGCCGAGGACGTGATGAACCTGACTCTGGCTGCCCGCGGTGGCAGCCAGAACATCAGTTATTTTGCATTCACGGCGACCCCTAAGGCCAAGACGCTGGAGTTGTTCGGTCGCCTGCCTAAGCCCAATCTGCCGATCAGCGATGAGAACAAGCCGCAGCCGTTCCACGTCTACACCATGCGGCAGGCCATCGAGGAGGGCTTCATTCTCGATGTGTTGCGGAACTACACCAACTACCAGTTGGCGTTCAAGTTAGCGATGGATAGCGAAGCGGCCGATGCAGAAGTGGACAGCAAGAAGGCCAAGCGCAAGCTATCCCAGTGGGTCCGGCTGCACCCGCACAACATTGGCCAGAAAGTGCAGGTGATAGTCGAGCACTTCCGCCAGCACGTTGCACCGCTGCTGGCCGGTCAAGCCAAGGCGATGGTGGTAACCAGCAGCCGGATGGAGGCGGTCCGTTACAAGCTGGCGTTCGACAAGTACGTTAAGGACCAGGGTTATCAAGCCATTCGGGCCATGGTGGCCTTCTCGGGCGACATCGAGGACGAGGGACAGACGTGGAACGAGCGGAACATGAACCCGGAGCTGAAGGGCAGGGACATGCGTAAGGCGTTCGATACGGCTGACTATCAGGTGATGCTGGTGGCCAACAAGTTCCAGACTGGGTTCGATCAGCCCAAGCTGTGTGCCATGTATGTGGACAAACGCTTAACCGGGGTGGACTGCATCCAGACCCTCTCGCGGCTCAATCGCACCTATCCGGGCAAGGAGAGTACCTATGTACTCGACTTCGTGAACGACCCGCAGGATGTGCTGGAAGAGTTCCAGAAGTATTACGAAACCGCCACGCTGGACTCAGTGTCGGATCCCAACCTGATCTATGACCTGTTTCACAAGCTCAAGGGCGAAGGGATCTTCACCTGGCCCGAGGTGGTGGCGTTTACCGATGCCTACTTCGACCCCAAGCGGGGTGCCGATGCCTTTTTGCGGCACGCCGTTCCGGCCAGAGATCGCTTCGCCAAGCGTTACCGGCTGGCCATCGATGCTATTCGGGAGTGCCGGACCCAGCTCAAGTGGCTGATCGAACAGGGCGCTTCAGGTAGCGACCAGGTGAATGCCGAACGACGCCTCAAGGAGGCCGGGGAAGCCCGTTCGGTGCTGGAGCTGTTCAAGAAGAACCTCAACGGTTATGTGCGGTTTTATGAGTTTGTCTCCCAGATCACCCCCTTCGACGATTATGACATGGAGCGGCTGTGTGTCTTTGCACGCCACCTGCTGCCGCTGCTGCGGGAAGAGGTGTTGGATGAAGAGCAAGTAGACCTTTCCTCGGTGATGCTGAGCCACTACCACCTCAAGGCCAAGCGGACTCAGGATCTGCAACTCAAAGAGAATGCTGCCGGTTATGGGCTGGAGGGGATCGCCTCCCTCGGCAGCGCCAAGCCGAAAGAGGAGAAGAAGGATTTCCTCTCCGAACTGCTGGCTCGGATGAACGATCTGTTTGGCCTGGAAGTGACTGATGGGGACAAGCTCGACTGGGTGCAGGGGATGGTCAGCAAGCTAAGCGAGAACGGCCCCCTGATGGAGCAGGTCCGCAATAACCCACGGGAATCGATTCTGCATGGCGATTTCCCAAATGCGGTGGATGAAGCCGTCATCGGACGAATGGAAACCCAGCAGGGCATGTCGCTGACGTACCTCTCTCACCCCGATAAGGCCAGGGCATTGCAAAATATGCTGCTGGACTTGTTGCTCGAGGGGTTGGCTGGCCATCAGTCATTACGGACACAGAGCCAGTAGGCGTTTGCTGGAGAAGCATGTCAAGGCTGACGTGCTCCTTCACCCGGCAACGAGACCGAGCAAAGGAAGTGGGAACACCATCCTAGGCTAGGTCGAGGAGGTCTGCCGATCTGCTGAAATTTTGGCAGATTTAAGAACTTTTTCTACGAAGTCTCATACAGAAAAAGTTCTATAAAATGCTGAAATTTCGGCAGATTGAACACCCTAAATGGCCCCTTTGCCTTTGATGGCGGGCAAAAGGGCCAGATTCAAAATCAGCAGATATTAGCCTTGCGGGTTCCGCAGTGGACGCCAGACGTATCCTGATAGCTCTTTGGCATTTGCCGGGGGCAGAGTATGCAGATCATCTGCTTCGAAACCGAAATGGTTCATCATCTCTGACAGGGAGTAGCAGAGTTGATCGCCTTCCGCTTGACTGAAGGTGCCGTCATAGCGCTGGATGAAGTTCGGGGTGAAGCTCTCACCTGTTGTGCAGACCGGCAGCGTCTGTATCTTGAGATCTTCTGGCCCACCTTCTGTAATCTTGACGGCGTACCCGAGCAATGGGTAACGCTCTAGGGTCGTTTCTCCGTTGTCATTTGGTTCGACAATGATGTAACCGTACTCACTGGGCTGAGCGGGGATAAAATGAGTAGTTGCCACTGGTGTTCTCCTTCACACAAAACGAGACGATATTGCTAAAAAATGGTCTCAAGTGAGTTTTAACCCCTCTTTTTTGACCGCAAGTGGAAACATATCGCGTCATGAAGGGGAAAACCGTGAAATCCGTCTAAAAATTTCTAAGAGGGCTCATAGGTGAATGTGGGCCCCTGCACCCCTTATACCAGTTCCGTTCGGATTCAATAACAACCAAATCCCCTGGCATAAGTAACTCGTGTACCCAAACGACGCGAGGTTACTGTTATGTCACAACACTATGATGATCACCCCGATCACATCATCAATCAGGCATTGGCCATTCTGGAGAGCCGACAGCGGCATCTGGGCCACGCCTTCACTCAGCCCAAAGCGGCAGCAGACTTCCTTCGGCTCAAGATGGGGGAGTACGAGCGGGAAGTGTTCGCCGTCATGCTGCTCGACAACCAACATCGACTGCTCGATTACCAGGAGCTGTTCTTCGGCACCATCAATGCGGGCACTATTCATCCCCGTGAGGTGGTCAAGGCGGCCCTCAACAGAAACGCCGCAGCGGTCATACTGGCCCACAACCATCCCTCCGGTATGGTCGAGCCTTCAGATGCAGACAAAGCGATTACCACCCGTCTCAAGGAGCTGCTTGAGATGGTAGACGTGCGAGTGCTCGACCACTTTGTGGTGGGACAGCACGACATCGTCTCGTTTGCCGACAGGGGGCTGCTATGACCCCATCCAAACCGCTACAGACTCTGTTCGCCAAGATCATCGGCAGCTACCCCGATGCCACCGCCCTGACCCTCAACTTCCGCAGTCCCGATTATTCCGCCGACACCGGTGGTTACCGTCCGGTCGAAATCCGTCTGGAAAAACGGGCTGAGAGCTGGGGGATGGCCTACGTCACCGAGTTCACTTACCTCGGTGGCGAGCTGGTCAAGGATCTCGATTTTGACTTCAACGCCGGGCTGGCCTCACAGCTCTGGTGTGGAGAGCGGCCGCTGGCCACCACCATGGACCTCTACCGGCTCTGGGAGAGGAACTTTCTCGCCTATCACCGGATGGAGGTCTACCGACTGAAGATAACCCCTGAGTAATTGCAATGAACGACTTCATGAAAACCTTGCTGCTGGACGCTTTGAAGGCAGCCCTGACGGCGTTTGCGTCGGTCATCGTCAACGCGTGCATATTCCGGCCGATCATGAACACCAATTCCGATTCAACGTGAACACCATTTCCGGACCAATGTGAACGCTCATTCCGGTTCAACCTGAACACTTCGCCCCTCCTTTCCGGAAACAGTGTTCAACATCCCGGAATCACTGTTC
>NZ_JAGKRH010000010.1:0-22186 GCF_017939245.1 Aeromonas sp. PrichA-15
GACACGCCGTTTTAGCCTGTGGAGGCGTGGTGCAATCAGGCCGCCCGATGAAGCAGGAACCCGGTACTGCGCGAGCAGCTATCACCCAGTAATGGGAATCCCCCTCCTGTGACGCGAAGCGCTAAGGTGGGGGAGGATGTCAACAAGGTTTCCGGATCTACCTTAGGCCATCGGCACATCAACCGATCATCACGACCGAACTCTGGTCTGACAGAGAGTGCTTACACCTGAGGAAAGAACAATGAAAAAGACAGCATTGACGATGGCCATCTCCAGCCTGCTGCTGGCCGGTGGTGCACAGGCCGCCAACGTTTACGATCAGAATGGTACCAAACTGGACATCGGCGGCCGCGTCAACGGCATGTACTACGGCACCGATGACAACGCCACCGAAGGCGATGCCAGCTACCTGCGTCTGCACATCGCAGGTGAAACCAAGGTTGACGAGGATCTGACCGCGTTCGGCTTCGCCGAGTACAACCTGCCGGTCTCCGGTTCTGACAACGACGAGCTGCGTTACGCCTATGCGGGCATCAAGCACGATCGCTTCGGTGCCTTCAGCTACGGCCGCCAGGACGGTCTGTTCACCAAGGCGGTGAACAACTACACCGACGTGCTGCCGGAGTGGGGTGGTGATGGTCTGGGCAAGGACACCGAGGTGTTCGGCACCGGTCGTACCAACGGCCTGGCCCAGTACATGTACAACTGGCAGGGGCTGACCCTGGGTGCCCAGTTCACCGGCAACAACGACCCGCAGAACGCGAGCCGCAGCGAGCGCGTCGGCCCGAACAGCACCTGGAGCCCGAAAGGTTCTTCCGAGGGGTATGCCCTCTCTGCCAACTATGACTTCAACATGGGCCTGAGCCTGGGTGCCGCCTACAACCAGGCTGGCAAGACCGACGAGCAGGCCGAGAACGTGAGCTTCGGCGGCGACAACGACGCCAAGCTGTTCGGGGTGGGCGCCAAGTATGCCGTCGGCAACCTCTACATGGCCGCAACCTACTCCCACGGTGAAGATCACCTCTTCGTGGACACCGGCTCCATGCGCGGTTACGCCGAGAAGATGGATGGCTACGAAGCGGTCGTGCAGTACAACATCACGCCGAAGTTCAAGCCCTCTCTGGCCTACCTGCGTACCGACGTGAAGGACAGCGCTCACGGCATCGATGACACCGCGACCGAATACGTCTCCGTGGGTGCCTGGTACAACTTCACCGACAACTTCAATGCCTACGTGGACTACAAGATCAACCTGCTGGACGAAGTGGGTTCCACCGGCAAGAACAGCCTGAACAAGTCCACCGACGACATCGTCGCCGTGGCCCTGCAGTACAACTTCTAAGTCGTCCCAGACGCACTGCACATCCCAGGACCGGCCCATGTGGCCGGTCTTTTCGTTGCTGGCGGACCGCGCTGGATGACAAGAGCGGCACGCCGGGGTTCAGCAATGGCCCCGTGTGGTCGATACCCTTGTTGTCGGGGCCGGTGCGTGGCTGTGCTTGCCATGAGGCAGTGATGGGGCGATGATCACGCCCCGTGGTCAAGATCCTATCTTTCCTCGACGCTTTTCATTATTTCTATATAGGCTTGCGTTGTCCCGACAGGGAAAGCGGGGCTGGTTGGCATGTCGCAGCTCCGGTGCGGGGCAATTTCGGGAAATGGACGTAAGGGCGTTATATGGCGAGCATATTGGATTCAGTGGATCAACGTACCCAGCTTGTAGGGGAGAATCGCCTGGAACTGCTGATGTTCCGTTTGGGTGCCCAGCAACTGTTTGCGATCAACGTATTCAAGGTGCGGGAAGTGGTCAAGCTGCCCCATCTGAACAAGATGCCGGGGTCCCACCACAACATCAGCGGCGTCGCCAACATTCGCGGCGTCTCCATCCCCGTCATCAACCTGCGCGGTGCCATCGGGATGCGTCCCATGGTCATCGATCAGGAGTCCAACCTCATCATCACCGAGTACAACCGCACCATTCAGGGATTCCTGGTGGGGCAGGTGGCCCACATCGTCAACATGACCTGGAAGGACATACTGCCGCCGCCCCGTTCGGCGGGTCGTGCCAACTACCTCACCGCCATTACCCGCATCCCGGAAGGGGGGTCGACCAGATTGTCGAGATCATCGACGTGGAGAAGGTGCTGGCGGAGATCATCACCTATGACGTGCGCATCTCGTCCGAGGTGCTGGACGAGGAGATCCTGCCCCAGATGCAGGGACGCCGGGTGCTCATCGTCGATGACTCCAGCACGGCCCGCAACCAGGTGCGCGAGACCCTCGCCCAGCTCGGGCTCGAGGTCATCGAGTGCCAGGACGGCTTGCAGGCCCTCAAGTTGCTCAAGGTGTGGTGCGATGCGGGCAAGAAGGTGACCGACGAGATCATGCTGATGATCACGGACGCCGAGATGCCGGAGATGGATGGTTATCGCCTGACTCACGAGGTGCGCAGCGATCCGCGCATGTCCGATCTCTTCATCACCCTCAATACCTCCCTGAGCGGCAACTTCAACGAGGCCATGGTCAAGAAGGTGGGGTGTGATCGCTTCATCTCCAAATTCCAGCCCGACTTGCTGGTGGACGTGGCACAGCAGCGGATGCGGCAGATCCTGGGCCGTTGAACCCGGCACGCCGAACCATGAAAAAGCCCCCGCCATGCGGGCAATGCTGTTCACTTAAGAGAATTTGAGTTCCAGTCCACGTAGTATCAGGACAAAAAAGCGAGGGAGGCATGATGCCTCCCTCTTTCTATTGCAAGCCCCGCTGGATAAAGGCTGGAGGAAGATCGACTGGACACAGCCTTGCCCCCTCAACTCAAATCCAATTTATGAATAATCAGTCAAAAAAGTGCTTATCTGAACAGCATTGCCCGCCATGCGGGGGCTTTTTGCTGGGCAAGGGGAAGGGCCAGGGGCCCGGCCACCGGGCTACTGAGTCAGCAGAGGCTCGACAAAGCGGGCGACCTTGTCGCGGATCCGGGGCTGGGCGGTGGCCGTCGGGTGCAGTCCATCGTTCATCATGAGTTCAGGGCGCAGCACAATATCATCCAGAAAGAAGGGCATCAGCGGTAGGTCGTTGGCCTTCGCAAGATCCGGGAAGATCTGCTCGAACTGTTGCAGATAGCGCGCCCCATAGTTGCGGGGCAGCAGGATCTGGGTCAGCACCGTCTTCGCCTGGTGCGCCCGGGCGAGCTCGATCATCTTGGTCAGGTTGGCCCGGGTGATGGCGGGAGCAAAGCCCCGCAGCCCGTCGTTGGCGCCGAGTTCGATCAACACCCAGTCCGGTTTGTGGGTTTCGAGCAGAGCGGGCAGGCGGGCCAGGCCGCCCTGGGTCGTTTCACCGCTGATGCTGGCATTGATGAGGGTGTGTTCTCCCCCCTGCTGCTGCCACTTTTCATTGAGCAGGGCAGGCCAGCTCTGTTCGGCCTGCATCTGGTAGCCGGCACTCAGGCTGTCGCCCAGTACCAGCAGGGTCTGGGCCTGGACGGACGCTGCCCAGCAGCACAGGCAACTCACGGCAAACAAGAGACGCATCATGCAGTCAACTCCCACGTTCTATTGTCATTACAGGTTCAGGCAAACAGGATACCCAAGATGAGTTCAACGCCCATTATCGCCGTCAGGGGGCTCGGTAAAACCGTTCGCCTCGGTCAGGAAAGCCTCACCATCCTTGAAGGGATCGATCTGCAAGTCAATACCGGCGAGACGCTGGCGCTGGTCGGTGCGTCCGGTTCCGGCAAGTCCACCCTGCTCGGTTTGCTGGCCGGTCTCGATCTGCCGAGCAGCGGCGAGATAGAGATCCTCGGCCACTCCCTCACCCGGCTGGACGAGGAGGGACGCGCCAGGCTGCGGGCCGAGCAGGTGGGGTTCGTGTTCCAGTCGTTCCTGCTGCTGCCCACCCTGAGCGCCCTGGAAAACGTCATGTTGCCGGCCGAGCTGCGGGGGGAGACCGACAGCGAGCCCCGTGCCCGGGAGCTGCTGGCCCAGGTCGGTCTGGGAGAGCGGTTGCACCACCTACCGCCGCGCCTCTCCGGCGGCGAGCAGCAGCGGGTCGCCATTGCCCGTGCCTTCATGACCCGCCCCAGCCTGCTGCTGGCGGACGAGCCCACCGGCAACCTCGACAGCAAGACAGGGGAGACGGTGATCGAACTGCTGTTTCGTCTCAACCGCGAGCACAACACCACCCTGGTGGTGGTGACCCATGACCATGAGCTGGCCCAGCGCTGCCAGCGGCAGCTGGTGATGTCAGCCGGGCGGCTGGAGGCACAGGCTGTCATGGCGGCCAGGGTGGGAGAGCTGTCATGAGTCAGTGGAGACAGAGCTGCACCAGGGGATCGTTGGCAGCAGCATGGACGGTGAGGGAGGCGTCATGAGTCAGTGGCGACTGGGATTGAAGCTGCTGCGCCGGGAAGGGTTCAGCGGCGAGCTGCGCTGGTTTGTGCTGGCGCTGGCGCTGAGCGTCGCCTGCGTGCTCAGCGTGGCTCTGGTGGCGGATCGGCTGGACGTGGGGCTCAAGGCCTCCGGGCGGGATTTCATCGGAGGGGACAGGGTGCTGCGCTCCGCGACGCCGGCACCGGCAGAGTGGCTGGCGCAGGCGCATCAGGAGGGGCTGGCCGTGCAGACCACGGTCAGCTTCAACAGCATGCTGTTTCACGGTGATACCCTGCAACTGGCCTCCATCCGCGCCGTGCCCGGGGATTTTCCCTTCTACGGCAAGCTGGAGCTCACTCCCCAGCGCGCCCCGGCGCCCGGCGAGATCTGGCTCTCCGCCAGGGTGATGCAACTGCTCGGCGCCAAGGTGGGGGAGGCACTCGAGGTCGGCAACACCCGGCTGACGGTGGCAGGGGAGCTGGGCCAGGAGCCGGATCAGGGGTTCAGCCCCTTCCAGATGGCGCCAAGGGCCTTGATCCACAGCGCCGATATCGAGGCGACCGGGGCCCTGCTGCCGGGCAGTCGCCAGCAGTGGCGCTATCTCGTCAAGGGGCCCCGTGACGCCATCGCCCGCTATGAGGCCTGGCTCAACACCAGGCTGAGCGCCGGGCAGAAGCTCGTCAAACCCGACGATCAGGGTACCCAGGTGGGGAAATCCCTGGGCAATGCCGAGCGCTTCTTCCGTCTGGCATCCCTTGCCGGCGTGCTGCTCGGCGCCCTGGCCATGGGGATAGCGGTGCGCCATTTCGCCGAGCGCCAGACCAACATGGTGGCCCTGCTCAAGACCCTGGGGGCCTCGCGGCGCACCCTGTGGCAACTGATGGGCACCCTGCTGTTCTCCCTGACCCTGGTGGGGGCCCTGATGGGGCTGGTGGCGGGCAGCGCCATGCAGTGGCTGACCCTGAACCTGCTGGGGGATCTGCTGCCTGCGGATCTGCCGCCCCCCTCCTGGCGACCCTTCGCCCTGGGCCTTGCGGTCGCCTTCTTCATCACCCTGATGCTGGCGTTCGTCCCCTTCCTGAGGCTGCTCAAGGTACCGCCGCTGCGGGTGCTGCGCCGGGAGCTGGAGGCGGGGATCCCTCCCTGGCTGACGGTGCCCGTGGGGCTCATCGGGCTGTTTGCCCTGGTGTGGGGCTTTACCGCCGACATCAGGCTGGCCTGCGGGCTCATCGGCGGCATGGGGGTGTTGATGGCGCTGCTGGCCCTGCTCGCCTCCGTGCTGCTGCGTCTTGGCAGTCGGCTCAAGGGGCCCCATGCCCTGCGCCTGGCCATCAATCACCTCTCCCGTGAGCGGGGCAGTGGTCTGTTCCAGCTGGCGGGTTTCGCCCTGGCCCTGATGCTGTTCGGGCTGCTGTGGGCGGCGCGGGTCGATCTGCTGGAGGATTTTTCCACCCGGTTGCCTGCCGACGCCCCGAACCGCTTCCTGGTCAATGTGGCGGACAGCGAGCGGGAAGGGATCCTGGCCGATCTGCACCGGGCCGGGGCCATCACCTCGGACTTCTACCCCATGGTGCGCGGGCGCCTGACCCGTATCGCTGGTGAGGCGGTGGGGGAGGATGCGGCGCGGGAGGGGGTGGACAGAGAGCTCAACTTCACCACCACATCGGCCCTGCCCGCCGACAACAAGGTCACTGCCGGTCAATGGCTGGCCGGCAAGGGGGAGGTCTCCGTCGATGAGGCGCTGGCGGGACGGCTCGGCATCGCGCTCGGAGACGTGCTCGGCTTCACCATAGAGGGGCGGGCGTTCGAGGCCAGGGTGACCAGCCTGAGGTCCATCAAGTGGGACAACATGAGGCCGAACTTCTACATGATCTTCTCGCCGGACGTGCTGGCCCCCTTCTCCCAGACCTGGCTCGGCAGCTATCGTCTGCCGCCTGAGGGGCGAGGGGCAGAGGTGGAACTCATCCGCCGCCACCCCACGGTGAGCCTCATCGATGTGGAGGATCTGATAGGCCGCCTCACCCTGGTCTCCGATCAGGTGAGCCGCGCCCTGGGGTTGATGCTCGGGCTGGTGACGGTAGCCGCCCTGCTGGTGCTGCTGACCCAGACCCAGGCCGGCATGGCCCATCGGCGCCGGGAGCTGCTGCTGATGCGCACCTTGGGGGCGGGCAGCGCCCTGCTCGAGAAGATGCTGCGCTGGGAGCTGGTGGCGAGCGGTGCCCTGGCAGGGCTCTGCGCCGCCATGGTGGTGGAGCTCTGCTCCTTCGGTCTGCAGTGGTGGTGGGAGGGAGCGCAGTGGCAGTTCCACTGGGCCATCTGGGCTGCACTCCCCCTGCTTGGGGCCGTGCTGGTGACCCTGGCTGGACAGGGCATGCGCCGCCAACTGCTGGCGGGTACCCTGAGCGACCGGCTCAGGGGACTGGGGCAGGGGCTGCTCTGATGGCTCGACACATCCCGACCTCGGTCGGGATGTGTCATTGGGTCAACGGGGTGAGTGCAGCAGATTGTCCAGAGCGCCGGGCAGGGCCGAGAAGCTGAAGTGAAAACCGGCCTGCTGCAAGCGGGCGGGCAGCACGTGCTGTCCGGTGAGCAGCAGATCCGCCGCCTCTCCCATCAGGAGTCGCAGGAGGGGTGCCGGTACGAAGAAGAGGTGCGGTCGATGGAGCGTGGCGGCCAGGGTCTCGCTGAACCGGCGATTGCTGACCGGTTGCGGGGCCGTGCCGTTGAAGATGCCGTCACACTCGCCGTGCTCGATGAGAAACAGCATGGCCCGCACCAGATCCTGCACGTGGATCCAGCTCATCATCTGGGTGCCGCTGCCCATGGGGCCGCCGAGGCCGAGGCGGTAAGGGGGCAGCATCCTGGGCAAGGCGCCCCCCTCCATGCCGAGTACCAGGCCGATGCGCAGGATGCAGACCCGGGTCTGGGCCGAGCGGGCCTGCTGGGCAAGCTGCTCCCACTGCTGACAGAGACGGTGGGTGAATTCGTCGTGAGGGCTCTGGCATGTTTCATCCAGAGGAGCGTCATCCTGGCGGCCATACCAGCCGATGGCGGAGGCATTGAGCAGCAATCTGGGGGGCGTGCTGGATAGTTTGACGAGATCCACCAGCTGTTCGGTCAGCAGCCAGCGGCTGTTGCAGAGCAACTGCTTGCGGGACTCGCTCCAGCGTCCGGCGGCGATGGGTTCGCCGGCCAGGTTGATGACGATGTCCACGTCATTGAGGTGATCCAGCCTGTCCAGGCTGTCCAGCAGGGTGACATCGTGGCCGAGCAGCTCGTAGGCCCGGCTGCCCTGGCGGGTCAGCACGACTACTTCGTGCGCCACCTTGAGGTGTGCCACCAGACGGCGGCCGATAAACCCCGTGCCCCCCGTGATCAGTATCTTCATGTCCTGCCTCCCTGACGCTCTAGGGTCTACTCTAGAGCCTGGGTGCCCGATGGACAAGCTCCTGTTTTTATGAGCATTATGATTTTTGTCTCCCAAGACGCCGCCCCCTTTGTCCACGGGGTTGCCGGGCGTTGCGACCACGGGGGGGCGCCGTGGCGCGGCGGTATCAGGGGCTCATTCCGGCTTGCCAAACGGGCGCCAGCGGGTAAACTCGAGCGCTTTTTCGCCATGTTCATGAGGGCCGTTATGCCATTTCGACGTTTGAAGGTGCGTCAATTCTATGTCCGGCTGCTCTGTGCCTTGCTGGCCGGTCTGTTGCCCATGCTCCTTGGGCTCGTCATCGTCATCTGGCAGACCGCCACCGGCGTGAAACAGGATGTGGTGGCGCGCCTGGAACATGCCAGGGTCATGTTCGACCGCACTCTGGACAATGCCCAGTTGGCGGCGTCGGCCCTCACCGGCAGCCTGGGCAGGCCCTGTCTCGAGGTGGTGCAGGGGCTCAGGGATCAGGTGGCCACGGTGCCGGATGTGCGCAGCGTCAACCTGGCCAGGGGGGATCGGATCTACTGCTCTTCCCTCTATGGCCCGGTCGATGGCGGCATCAAGCTGGATGACTATGTCGGGGGCAGGCTCGACCTGATGAAGGGCAACCCGGTCACCCCGAATCGCCCCCTCATCGCCTACCGGGAAGAGGTGGGCGAGTTCAGCGTGCTGGTGGGGGTCGACGGCTACTACCTGCTCAACATCCTGGACATGCTGAGCCGCAACTCCCCACTGGGGCTGGTGGTCGGCAACGAGATGCTGCTGCGAAACAGCGAACTCACCGACAAGCTGATCCCCAAGGATCGCAATGGCTATCTCGAACAGGTCTCGACCAGGTACCCGTTCAAGGTAGTGACCACGGTGTCGGTGGATGAGTACCGTGCCCACATCTGGGACTACTCCAAGGTGGGCGTCATTATTTATCCTCTGCTGAGCCTGCTGCTCGGGGTGGCGGTCTTCTGGCTGATGGGCCGTTCGACTTCGCCGGCCCAGGAGCTGAAACGGGCACTGTCCCAGCAGGAGTTCATCCCCTATCTGCAACCCGTGGTGAACGGGGAGGACGGCCAATGGAGCGGTTGCGAGGTGCTGATGCGCTGGCAACACCCCCGTCAGGGGATGATCTCGCCGGATCGCTTCATTCCCCTGGCAGAGGACAGTGGCCTCATCGTGCCCATGACCCGGCTGTTGATGGCGCAGGTGCGCGAACAGTTTGCGGGCAAGGCGCACCATCTGCCGCGAGGGTTCCACTTCGGCTTCAACATCAGCGCCAGCCACTGCAAGGATCTGAGCCTGGTGGAAGATTGCCGGGATTTCATCAACGCCTTCAAGGGGAATCCCATCAAGCTGGTGCTGGAGCTGACCGAGCGCGAGCTCATCGTGGCGGACGAGACGACGGACCGGCTCTTTGCCGAGCTCCATGCCCTCGGGGTCTTCATCGCCATCGACGATTTCGGCACCGGCCACTCCAGCCTGACCTACCTGCAGACCTTCCAGGTCGACTTCCTCAAGATCGATCAGAGCTTCGTCGGCATGATTGGGTCGGACGCGCTCTCCAGCCACATCGTGGAGAACGTCATCGATCTGGCGACCCGGCTCGGTCTGCAACTGGTGGCGGAAGGGGTGGAGAATCAGGTGCAGGCCGACTATCTGAAGGCCCGCGAGGTGACCTTCCTGCAGGGCTACCTGTTTGGCAGGCCCATGCCCATGAAGGAGTTTGTCAGCCAACTGGCAGCACAGGGGCGCTGAGGGGCAAGCGCGAGGTAAAAAAAACCAGCGACCGGGTCGCTGGTTTTTTTATGGCCGGATGGCTCAGAGCATGCGGGCCAGGGCGCGGCACAGACGCTGAACACCCTCTTCCGTGGTCGCCTCATCCACACAGGAGAAGCTCAGGCGCAGGGTATTCTGGATCTCGGGGCGCACATAGAAGGGGGCGCCGGGCACGAAGGCCACCTTCTCCTTGATGGCCTCGTCGAACAGGGCCATGGCACTGACGCTGGACGGCAGGGTCAGCCAGAGGAACATGCCCCCTTCGGGACGGGTGTAGCTGACGCCGGGCGGACAGTGGCGGGCGAGGGCGGCTTCCATGGCGGCACGCTGGCGACCATAGACCTCCTTGATCTTCTCCAGGTGAGCGTCGAGGGAGTTGTCGGTCAGGAAGCGGTGCAGCACCTGCTGGCTGAAGGCGTTGCTGTGCAGGTCGGTGGCCTGCTTGGCGATGGTGACCTTCTTGCGCAGCCAGTCCGGCACCACCATCCAGCCCAGGCGGAAGGCGGGCACCACCGTCTTGGAGAAGGACCCGAGCAGCACGGTGTTGTGGGGGGCCAGCTTGGCGATGGGAGGGAGGTGTTCCCCCTCGAAGCGCAGCTCGCCGTAGGGGTCGTCTTCCACCATCAGCAGATCGTGGCGCACCAGGCGCTCGGCCAGGGCTTCCCGGTTGGCGCGGCTGTAGGATACACCGCTCGGGTTCTGGAAGTTGGGCACGCCGTAGAGCAGCCTGGCGCTGGAGCCCTGCTCCAGCAGCGCATCCAGCGCGGCCAGATCCAGCCCCTCTTCACCCAGGGTGATGGGCTTGAAGTTCGGTTGATAGACGGAGAACGCCTGGATGGCGCCAAGGTAGCCCGGCTCTTCGATGATGAGATCCTGCCCCTCGTTCACCAGCACCTTGCCCAGCAGATCCAGCGCCTGCTGGGAGCCGCTGGTGATGAGGATGTTGTCAGGATTGACGGCCATGCCGTGGCGGCTCAGGTAGCGATCGGCGATGAACTGGCGCAGCGGGGCAAAGCCCTCGGTGGTGGCGTATTGCAGCGCCGCGGCTCCCTGCTCGCGCAGCACGTCCTGGCACGCTTGCTCGATGGCCTTGACCGGGAACAGATGAGGGTTGGGCAGGCCGCCGGCGAAGGAGATGATCTCCGGATTGGCGGCAACTTTGAGGATTTCGCGGATAAAGGAAGGCTCGACCTTCTCGAAGCGCTGGGCAAAAAACGGCTGCATAGGGTTCTCTCTGACTAGGTGGCGGTCGCTCCATTCAACCGCCAGGTTATCCGTTTGTATCAGATTTCAGAAATGAGGCAATGGCTGTCACAAAAATCCATAAAAAAGGGCAGGTTTGGCACCTGCCCGAATTTTATCGTCCCGACCCCGGTCAGGGGCGCAAAAACCCCTGTCAGGGGGACATCGGGCGGGATGGGGCTCAGAGCCCCGGTGCCTTGAGGAAGCGGATCATCAGGTCGGTGTTGGCCCCGAGCTGCTGCTCGATCCGGCCCGGGAAGAGCTCGGCCATCTTGTCGAGGCGATCATGCTCCGTGTGCCAGATCTTGCCCCACTGGGTCTCGCTGTCCCGGTCGCAGGCGCTCTTGGTGGCGTCGTCGTAGCAGTCCCACAGCGCCGGATTGGTGCTCTGGGAGTAGCCGTCATAGCCATCTTCCCCGTTGATGGTGAAGTTGGTGGCCTCCACGTAGGCGATGGGCACCCCCAGGCAGGCAAAGGGGGCATGATCGGACCAGCTGCCGGTCTCCCCTTCCGGGTAGCCGTTGTAGCTGGGGTGGATGGCGAACGGGGTGGCGGTTTGCTGGGAGATGGCCAGCAGGCGATCGCGCACCTTGGGATCGAAGCTGTAGCGGCTCGGGTCGGCGCAGTTGTACTCGGCCACGTCGGAGTGGGCCGAGTGGACATAGACGATGTCACCCCCGGCGATGGTGTCGTAGTTCACCATGGCCAGCAGCTTGGCGACGGCGTCGGTGTCGAGACTGGCGGCATAGGCTTTGGAGCCGTTGAGGCCGTTTTCCTCGGCGCCGAAGAAGGCGAAGCGCACCGTGTAGGGCAGGGTCTCTCCCTTGAGTGCCTCGGCAACTGCCAGCAGGGCGGCGACGCCGGCCCCGTTGTCGGTGGCGCCTTCGGATCCTTTCTTCTCGCCGGTGCTGTCATAGTGGGCACCGATGAGGATCACCTTGTCGCTCTGACCCTTGAGCTCGGCGACGATGTTCTGGGAGGTTCGGTCTGTGCCGCCCCGGGTGTAGGTGAATGGCTGGTTCTGCACCTCGTAACCCCAGCCGGCCAGGTGATCCTGGATCCAGGCGGCGGCGCGGGTTTCGGCCTCGGTGCCCGTGGGGCGAGCGCCTATCCCTTCTGCGCCAGAGCTCAGTTGCACCAGAAATTCATGGGCCTGAGCCGCGGGGGCAGGGGGTTGGGAGTCGTTGTCAGAGGGGTTGCAACCGGCCAGCAGGGCAGGCAGGACGAGGGCCAACAGGGTTTTCTTCATACTGCAATCCTTTGTTGTATATGGTTTTATTTTTCCGCGTCAGGATGAACCTGACGTCCGGCAGATTCTGTGAAGGGGGTGGCATTTGTCAACCTTGCCGGTGGATGTGGGCAGTCCCGGGGGATTTGTTGTGGGAAACACTTGCGCCTTGTGCCTATCTTGGGATAATTCGCTCCCCTGTTTTTGCGAACTGATGCAATAACGAGCGATCCATTTATGTCGGCTCTGTTCCAGAGCGATGCAATAACGAGCAATTTACTATGTCTGTGACCCAAGATGTGTTTAACGAAGACGGCAAGTTCATGCGCAAGATCCGCAGCTTCGTCCGTCGCGAAGGCCGCCTGACCAAAGGGCAGGAGAAGGCCCTGGAAGAGCTCTGGCCGGTCATGGGCATCGATTTCGCACCAGAGCCGCTCGACATGGTGGCCCTGTTTGGCCGCGAGGCACCCGTGGTGCTGGAGATCGGGTTCGGCATGGGCGCCTCCCTGGTGGAGATGGCCAAGAACGCCCCCGAGAAGAACTTCATCGGCATCGAGGTGCACTCTCCGGGTGTGGGCGCCTGCCTTGGCACCGCCCAGGAGGCGGGCGTCACCAACCTGCGCGTCATCTGCCACGATGCGGTGGAAGTGCTGGAGCACATGATCCCGAACGGTTCTCTCTCCTGTCTGCAGCTCTTCTTCCCTGACCCCTGGCACAAGAGCCGCCACCACAAGCGTCGCATCGTGCAGCCTGCCTTTGCCCAGGATATCCGCCAGAAGCTTGCCATCGGTGGCGTCTTCCACATGGCCACCGACTGGGAAAACTACGCCGAGCACATGCTCGAGGTGATGAGCGCCGCCGAGGGGTACGAGAACACCTCCGCCACCGGCAACTGGGTGCCCCGTCCCGACTGGCGCCCCCTGACCAAATTCGAGCAGCGTGGCCATCGTCTGGGCCACGGTGTCTGGGATCTGATTTTCAAACGAGTCAACTGAGTCAACGTATCAACTAAGGAGCTATCATGGCCAACCGTAGCCGCCGTCTGCGCAAGAAACTGCGCGTCGATGAATTCCAGGAAATGGGGTTCGACATCAGTTTCAACTTCCCGGTCGGCACCGCCGAAGAGACCATTGATGCCGTGGTCGATGCGCTGATCGACGAGGTGATTGAGCCTCGCAAGCTGGCCTTCGCCGGCTCGGGTCACCTGGCCTGGGAAGGGATGATCTGCACCCAGCAGCTCGGCAAGTGCACCGACGAAGACCGTTCCGCCGTTCAGACCTGGCTGCAAGGCAAAGGGCTGGAGGCCGTGGTGGTCACCGAGCTGTTCGATCTCTGGTACGGCGAGCCGGCCTGATATCTGACTGCCTCCCGGGCAGATAGAAAATCCCGCCGCCGGCGGGATTTTTGTCGGTGGGCTGGCCCCGCCTCGTTTCACGTCATGGAATAGCCAATGGTGTTGTCATCCGAATTACTGGCCGGCATCCTGGAAGAGGTGCGTCCGCTGCTCGGGCAGGGGAAGGTGGCCGATTACATTCCCGCCCTGGCCCAGGTGCCTGCCGACCGGCTGGGGATCGCGGTCTGTACCGTTGAAGGGGTATTGTTCACCGCAGGTGACGCTTTCGAGCCCTTCTCCATCCAGAGTATCTCCAAGGCCCTGAGTCTCACGCTGGCCTTGACCCTCTATCAGGAGGAGGAGATCTGGGCCCGGGTGGGCAAGGAGCCCTCCGGTCAGCCGTTCAACTCCCTCGTCCAGCTGGAGTTCGAGCAGGGCATTCCCCGCAACCCCTTCATCAACGCCGGTGCCCTGGTGGTGAGCGATCTGCTGGAAACCCGGCTCACCGCTCCTCGCCAACGCACTCTGGAGCTGGTGCGCCGCCTGTGCGGCAACCCGGCCATCATGGCGGATCAGGTGGTGGCGCGCTCCGAGTACCAGCACTCCGCCCGCAATGCCGCCATCGCCTATCTGATGAAGGCCTATGGCAACTTCGAGAACGAGGTGGACAAGGTATTGCAGAGCTACTTCAATGCCTGCGCCATCCGCATGAGCTGCGTCGATCTGGCACGAGCCTTCGTCTATCTGGCCAACCGGGGCGTGCCCCTTGGCGAGAGCACGCCCCTGCTGCCGGCCCGTACCACCAAGCAGGTCAATGCCCTGCTCGCCACCTGCGGCCTCTATGACGAGGCGGGCGACTTCGCCTACCGGGTCGGCATGCCGGGGAAATCCGGGGTGGGGGGCGGCATCATGGCGCTGATCCCGGGAGAGCTTTCCATCTGCGTCTGGTCACCCGAGCTCAACAAGGCGGGCAACTCCCTGGCCGGGACGGCGGCGCTGGAGCTGCTGGCCGAGCGCCTGGGCCGCTCCATTTTTTAACTCTCTTCACTATGCATCGAGACGACATCATGAAACGAATGACTGGACTGTGGCGAAGCTGCCTGACCGCCTTGCTGCTCTGGTGTGCCTGGCCCGCGCTGGCCGCTGAGCTGCCCCCGCTCTCCCTGGTGGATGCCAAGGGCAAGGAGGCGGTGATCCTGGATACCCGCCCGAGCTATTTCTACCAGGGCTGGCCCATGGACGGGGAGAAGCAGGGGGGCCATGTGGCCGGTGCCGAGCTGCTCTCCGCAGAGTGGAAATACAGTGACGAGGAGTGGCCTGTGGCGCTTGCGAGCAAGGGGCTGAAGGCCGACAAACCCGTCGCCCTCTATGGCACCCCTCGCGAGGTGGCCGAGGTGGCCCGTCTGTTGCGCCAGCAGGGCATCAAGCAGCTGTTCGAGCTGCAGGGATGGAAAGAGGCGCCCCGGGAGCACCTGGCACGCTGGCAGCAGCTGGTCCATCCGCTCTGGCTGGCAGACTTGCAGGCAGGCAAGCCGGTCATCGCCGCCCCCAAGGGGGAGTGGAAGGTGTTCGAGGTGGACTGGGGATCCCCCAAGGCCTATCTGCTGAGCCACATTCCGGGAGCCGGCTACATCGACACCAACCGGCTGGAAGGGGAGCCGCTGTGGAACAAGGTCTCTGACGAGGCGCTCAAGGCGCTGCTGCTGGAGAACGGCATCCGTCATGACACCACCGTCATCCTCTATGGCCGCAACACCATGGCGGCGGCCCGTGCGGCCCATCTGATGATGTATGCGGGGGTCGAGGATGTGCGGCTGCTGGACGGCGGGCTGGAGGCCTGGTTCGTGCAGCATCTGCGCACCGAGACCGGGCTGGCCAACAAGTTCACCCCGGCCAAGGAGTTTGGCGTGGCCATCCCGGCCCATCCCGAGTACTACACCACCCTTGACCAGGCCAAGGCCCTGCTCAAGCAGCCGGACGGCGCCCTGGTCAGCGTGCGCACCTGGGACGAGTTCGTGGGCAATACCTCGGGCTACAGCTACATCAAGCCCAAGGGGGACATTCCCGGGGCCAGATGGGGTCACGGCGGGGTGGATGCCAACAGCATGAGCGACTTCCACAACCCGGACGGCACCATGAAGCCCGCCCGCGAGATCCTTGCCATGTGGGATGAGTGGAATATAGAGCCGACCCAGCAGGCCGCTTTCTACTGCGGCACCGGCTGGCGCGCCTCCGAGGCGTTCTTCTACGCCTGGTTGATGGACTGGAAGCGGATCAGCGTCTACGACGGCGGCTGGTTCGAGTGGAGCATGGATCCGGCCAACCCCACCGTCACCGGCGAGCGCAAGCCTGCCGAGTGATGTTTGCACCGATGGAAACCAGAGGCCGGACCCATGTCCGGCCTTTTTCATTGGTGCATCCTGGCATATCCCACTGTCAATTCGCTGTTCAGCCTCGCTGTTCTCATATTCTGGCGGCACTCATTCGGGGGAAGGCGCCTGAGCTAGGCTTCAAGAAACATCCTCGTCCTGAGGATGCCAGAGGGAGAAGAGGCGGGCGATGAAACGACTGACGATGATCCTGGTGTGTGCCCTGGGGCTGGTGGCGTGCAGCTCCCAATACATCATGAGCACCCGGGACGGGAAGATGATTACCACCGACAGCAAGCCCAGGCTGGATGAGGACACGGGCATGTACCGCTACTACGACGAAGAGGGGCGGGAGATGTTGATCAATAAGGACGACATCACCCAGATCATGGAGCGCTGAGGCGCGAGGCATGGCGAGAGGGCTGCCCCTGGGCAGCCCTCTTTGTTTCGGCGCTATCTGATCAGCTCCTCCACCTGACGGTTGACCTGGCCGGCGAACAGGCGGTGGAAGCGGGAGTCCGGGTTGGCCAGCAGGCTAACCGGCGACCCCTGCTCCACCACGGTGCTGGCCTCCATCACCACCACCTTGTCCACCGACAAGAGCGGCTCCAAGTGGTGGGCGATCACCAGATAGCTGGCCTCCGGCCGGTAGCGGTAGAGCAGCTCCGCCATCTTGCGCATGCCGCCGTGATCGAGGTCCGAGGTGGCTTCGTCCAGCACGATGAGCGGTCGGCGCGACAGCAGGATGCGGGCGATCACCAACAACTGGGTCTCGCCGGCGGAGAGTTGCAGCCTGTCGAGATCCTCATCCAGCCGCCCGGCGCAGCGCTCGGCGAGGCCCACCCGGGCCAGCGCCTGCTCAAGCACGGCGTCGTCATGCTCGGTCAGGGGCGTCAGATTGGCCCGCAAGGAGCCAAAGAAGGTGAGCGGGATCTGGGAGACGGTGTCGTAGAGATCGCGCACCGCCTCCGGTGCAAGTCGTGACAGTGGCTGATTGCCGTAGAAAATCTCTCCCTGGGAGGCGGGATACATGGCCTGCAATACCCCCAGCAGGGAGCTTTTGCCTGCCCCGGTACGCCCGCACACACCCACCTTTTCACCTGGGGCCAGCTCGAAGCTCACCTTGTGCAGCGCCCACTGGCTGGTCTGGGGGTAGCGCAGTCCCAGGTTGTCGAAGCGCACTGCGGGGTGAGGGGTGGTGAGGGCCTCTCCCTCCTGGCGTTCGCTCTCTATTTCGCTGTATTCGCGCACCCGCTCTACCGCGTTCATCACCTGTTCCACTTCGGCAAAGGTGCGGATGAGGGAGTTGAGCATGGCGGAAGCGGTAAAGGCATAGGTGATGGCCACGGCCCCCAGCAGCGGGCTGTTGCCAAAGGCCACCATGAGTGCCACGGCCCCCACCAGGGCGGCGGAGAGCAGGGTCTGGTGCATGCCGAGCCAGCGGTTGATGGAGGTGGTGGTGTACCAGCTGCGCAGGTTGTTGTCATAGTGGTGCAGCACCTGGTCCAGCGCGAAACGCTCGGCCCCGGCCAGGCGCAGGGCGGGGGCGCCGCGGATGGTCTCGCTGATGCTGATGTAGAGCGGGGAGCGCAGCACCGAGGACTGGCGCCGCAGCTTGAGTTGCACCGCCCGGTAGCGGCGCTGCAACACATAGAGCGCCCATCCCACCAGGGGGGCGATGAGCAGCAGCAGGGGAATATTGATGCCGATCACCACCACCTGCAAGGCCACGGACACCAGCATGCCGAACAGTCCCACCAGCATGGAGAGCAGCATCTCCTGCGCCTCCCCCAGATCCCGGTCGAAGCGGTTGAGGATGCGCCCCTGGGGGACCTTGTCGAAGAAGGCCATGGGGGCGCGGCTGATGCGTCCCAGCATGCCGTCAAACAGGGTCCAGGCCAGCTTGAGGCCGAGTTTGTAGTTGATGACTCGCACCGCCATGATGCAGGTGAGGGAGCCCGCCCCCAGCAGCACATAGATGCCGAGCAGGGTCGTGACGTCGCTCACCTCGGCCTTGCCGCCGAGCCAGAGATCCGAGGCGATGCGCAGCCCTTCCTGGCCCAGGGTGAGCAGCAGGACGAGCAGGATGGCACCGGGGGCGGCGAGGCGCTGCCACATGAAGCCAAACAGCCCCCAGTCCACCTTGCCCTCCACCACT
Organism: Aeromonas sp. PrichA-15; assembly: GCF_017939245.1. Lineage (NCBI taxonomy): Bacteria > Pseudomonadati > Pseudomonadota > Gammaproteobacteria > Aeromonadales > Aeromonadaceae > Aeromonas > Aeromonas sp. PrichA-15. The sequence continues at coordinate 17,898 of NZ_JAGKRH010000010.1, forward strand.
TTCTCCTCGCTGAACTGCTCCGCCTCCTGAGGGGGCACCGGCGGGGCGGGCTGGGGATGCTGGACAAGATCCGCCAACTGGTGGGCATCGAGCTCCACCAGGCGCCCCTGCTCGATGCGGATCACCCGATCGCACCTGGCCAGCACATCCGGGTCGTGGCTCACCAGGAGCCGGGTCGGCCCCGGCTTGAAGGCGAGCCCCTGCTCCAGTACCTGGGCCGCGACCATGGGGTCGAGCGCAGACAAGGGGTTGTCCAGCAGGAGGATATCGGCCCGGGCGTAGAGGGCGCGAGCCAGGGCGACCCGCTGCTGCTGGCCGCCGGAGAGGCGGGTGCCGAGCTCCCCCACCAGGGTTTGATCCCCGTGGCTGAGCAGCGCGAGATCGGCCGTGAGGGCGCAGGCGCCGAGCACCCAGCGATAGCGCTCGGCGTGCCAGGGCTGGCCGAACAGGATGTTGTTGCGGATGGTGTCGTTCATCAGCCAGGGTTTATGGCCCAGATGGGCAACCCGGCCGTGGCGACGGATGCTGCCGGCAAACTCGCTGTCAAAGCCGGCAACCAGATGCAGCAGGCAGCTCTTGCCCGCCCCGGTGGCCCCGGTGATCCCCACGAGCTCTCCCGGTGCGATGGCGAGGTTGGCTCCCTCGAGCACCGGTTTTTGCTGGTGCAGGGCACTGACGCCTTCCAGGTGGAGGGCCCCCGCCGGCAGGGCGGGATCATCGAGTTCCCGATGCTGCTCCGGGCTGTTCAGGAACTCGCACAGCCGGTTGAAGCCGGTGTTGAAGTTGATCAGGGTGCGGATGAGGTAGGGCAGTCGCATCATGGGGATGCGCAGCACGGTAAACAGGGCGATGGTGGTGAACACCTGGGGCAGGGTGAGGGTGTTGCCCGACGCCAGGTAGGTGGTGAAGGTGGCCAGGGTCACCAGCAGGGGAGTGCTCAGCATCAGCCCTTCGTTGATGGCATCGAGCCTGAGCACCCGGCCCAGCACCCCCAATTCCTGCTGGCGCTTGGTGTTGGCCGCCCGGGTAAAGAAGGGGCCAAGCCCGTTCTGGCGTACCAGCCTCAGCTTCTTGATGTATTCCGCCAGGATGCCGTTGCGCTCATCCTGCTGGCGCTTGAGCTGCTGCTCCTGCTGGTTCATGCGCCGTACTACCCGGGTGGAAATGAGCAGCAGCAGGGCCAGCACCGCGAAGCCCACCAGACCGGCACTGCCCACCTGCCACACCAGCAGGGCGATGGTGCCGATGAGTTGCAGCGCCATGGTGACCGGCATGACGGGGTCAGCCAGGATCCAAGTGATGTCCCACACGTCCCGGTTGATGAGGTTCTGAACCCGGCCGCCGGCCCTGTCGTCGAAGCTCTTGCCACCCTGCTTCATCACCTTGGCGAGCAGGGATTCGGCCAGCAGACGGCGGATGGGCACGTGCATCTTGAGGGCCAGTTGCAAGGAGTGCTCCGCCAGCATGCCGGCGGCGAGCACGGAGGCGAACAGGGCCAGGGCCAGCAGCAGCTTGTGGCCGGTGGTGGCATCGGTGCCGAGCTGGGTCATGCTGTGGTTGAGCAGCCAGGGGCTGGTCAGGGTGGCGAGCATGCCGAGCAGTTGCAGCAGGGTGAGCAGGCCAATTCGTCCCTTGTAATGGCGCCAGATAAAGGCGGTCAGGGGCCAGGGTCGCACCGGCTGGCGGGCGGTGAGCGCGAGGAAGGCGTCGGCGCGGCCGTCGCGCCTGTCTTCCGGCAGCAGGGGATAGAGATCGTCGAGACTGACCTGGGGCTGGGTCAGCCCCTTGCGCAGCAGCGGGCCGGTCCAGCGATAGAAGAGGCGACTCAGCCAGCCGGCCGAGATTTCCGGATGATCCAATGGGTGTCCTTGTTGTTTTGTGTTGCTTCCATGGGCGGGGCGGCTCATGGGCCGCCCTCGAACTTGTTGTCTAGCTGCGCTCGTGCGCCCGGCGGGATCAGCGATCCCGGTTCATGCGGATGAGCCGGTCCAGGATCCGCTCGCCATCGACCCGCAGGCCGTTGTGTTCGTACTCGTTGGTGATCCAGGCGCGGCTGTTGCCAAGTCCCTTCAGGGTGTCGCGGCTGAAGTCAAACTCCACGTACATGTCCTCGGCATAGACGGCGCAGGCCACCGGCACAGTGTTGCGGGCCAGCTGCGCCGGGTCGTAGAGGGGACCCCAGTCCGCTTTCTGGGCAAGCAGGTGGGCGGCCTCCTTCAGGGGAATGAGCTCGCGGAACTGCTCGAACATCCAGGGGAAGATCATCTCGCCGGTGAAGGCGAAATCTTTGCCTGGCGCCCAGGCCAGGGCAGGGAACTCCCTTCTCACCCGCTCGGCCGCCCAGTTGCTGGCACTCCCTTCGCAATAGATGAGCTCGTGCAGGATGGCGAACACCGGGTTGGTGTTGAACGGCTGCATGGCCTGCACCTGATAGAGGAAGGCGGGGTTGAGGCGTTCGCCGATGAAGGCGTCTTCCAGCAGGTAGTAAAGTGCCTCGAAGGCGCCGCTGGCCCCCAGATCCAGCCCCTGCTGCTGCAACTGCTCCACTGTCAGGCGCTGGCCGTTGGGCAGGCGCACGTCGTGGTGGTGCAGGTGATTGGCCAGCCGGTTGGCCAGGGCCTGTGCATGGGGGAAGCGGGTGAAGAAGGCGCGGTTCTTGTCCGCCACCCGCTGGTAGGTGGCGCGGTAGACCTCATCCGCACTGCGCCCGATGGGGGCCACGCCGCCGGTGAGGTAGACCTCGTGCAGGCTCCGCGGGAACAACGAGAGATAGGTAAGGCTGCAAAAGCCGCCGAAACTCTGGCCGAGCAGGCTCCAGGGGCGCCCCGGGCTCAGCACCTCGCGAATGCATTCGGCGTCGCGCACTATGTTGTCGGCGCGAAAATGGCCGAGGTAATCCGCCTGCTCATCTGGGGTCATCCCCGCAAGGGCGTCAGCACTGATGGGGGTGGAGTGGCCGGTGCCGCGCTGATCGAGCAGCAGTACCCGAAACTCCTGCAGGGCCCGCTTGATCCAGCCGCCATCGGCGGTCGGGCGAGGAGCGCCAAACCCCGGGCCCCCCTGCAGATAGAGCAGCCAGGGCAGGTCATCATCCAACTTGTCCTTGCGGCAGAGGGTGCGGCCAAACAGGGTGAGGGTCGCCTCCTCGTCGGGATGCTGGTGGTCGAGGGGCACGGTAAAAAAGTGTGGCTCGCAATGGATGCCATCCAGCACATAGTGCAAGGGGCTGCTCATCTGGGGTCTCCCTGAGGGTAGGAAAATCGTCGGCCTCATCATAGCCCTGGCGCAGGAGCGGGTCACGCCAGTTTTCCAGATTGTTAACAGAGATGGAGTCTGAGGTCGGTGCCGTACAAGGTGTGGTTTCGCCGCAGTTGACGGCGGGCTGCAACTGGACAAAGATGAGCCGCCTGCTGGGATGGGCAGGGATAGGTCAGCACCCCGGGTGCAGGAAACTGGATGGAGTTGGCTCGATGAAGCCGAGATGGATACGTGTTCGCAAGAGACGCACACAGAGGGATCCGGAGGGGGTGCTGCAGGTGGGTTTGCTGGTGTTCAGCGCCACCTGTGGTGCCACTCTGTTGCTGGCGGCCTGCAACGGCAGTTAGGGAAAGTGCGAACAAGTATCCCACGAACAAAAAATGAAAATTTTAGTCATTTAATATCAATGGGTTACCAGTAAATGCTCTCGTGCCATATGACTTATTCGCACCTTCCTTAGCTGAGTGAAACAGACCCGCTTGTCATGAGCGGGTTTTTTCATGCCGGAGCAGAAGGTCGGGACCTGCCTGTAGCCCTTTGCTGAGGCGGGTTTGCGGTATGCAGAGTACGGCTGCTATGGTCAATTTACGACCGGATCCACAGAGGGAGGCGATCATGAACAGTCGTGAAAAAGTCCTGGCTCATTTGGCCACAGATCACCGGGTTGCAGGATTGACCGCCGGCGAGGCATTGGCTGGCATGAGCCACTCGATGAGTTCGCTCCTGCTGCAACAGGATCAGCACTTCTTCCGCCGCCATGCGGACGACCCCTGCCACGAAGTCGCCCGGGCCTGCTCGGCCGGACACGTATGGCATGGGGACGAAAACCACTACTAGCCCCGGCATGTGAGTAAATGACAGATGCAAAAAGGCCCGCTCATCTGAGCGCAATGCTGATCAGTTAAGGATCCATTGACCGATCCTTCTGCTGTAGGACAATCCGGAACCAATCACTGGTTCCGGATTTTTTATGTCTATTGCAAACGATCTGAACGATGTTGTTGAGGCATCTGGCGACATGCTGGCTCGGT
>NZ_JAGKRH010000094.1:0-638 GCF_017939245.1 Aeromonas sp. PrichA-15
GTGCATATTCCGGCCGATCATGAACACCAATTCCGATTCAACGTGAACACCATTTCCGGACCAATGTGAACGCTCATTCCGGTTCAACCTGAACACTTCGCCCCTCCTTTCCGGAAACAGTGTTCAACATCCCGGAATCACTGTTCACATTCACCGGAATCATCCTTAACGCATTGATTTAAAAACCTTTGATACGCTCTCCCTTTTGCCAGGGAAGAGCCTATGTCTGCCAAGAGGATTGCAATGCGTAAAATTCGTGAAGTGCTGCGACTGCGGCTGGAAGCTGACCTCTCTGTTCGCCAAATCAGTATCTGTACCAAGGTCAGTGTCGGCTCCATCCAGAAACTCCTCAAAAGTGCCCAGGCGCTCGGCCTTACCTGGCCCTTACCTACCGAGCTTGATGATGGCCGACTGGCTGCCCTGTTCTATCCGCAGGCCGATACCACCATCTCGGCCCGCCATGTTGTGCCGGATTGGCCCTCTGTCCATCAGGAGCTCAAGCGCAAGGGGGTCTCCAAACAGCTGCTCTGGGAGGAGTACACCCAGCGCTATCCCAATAGCTGTTACAGCTACTCCCAGTTCTGTGACCGTTACAAGTCCTGGTGTCAGTTGCAAAAGCGCTCCATGCGCCAGATCCA
>NZ_JAGKRH010000095.1:0-26816 GCF_017939245.1 Aeromonas sp. PrichA-15
TAATCGCAGCTTCAAGGATTACGACGACATCCTTGATGCCTGCACATCGGCCTGGAAGCACTTTATTGCCGATGTGGAGCGGGTGATGTCACTTTGTAGCCGAGATTGGATAAAACTGACCTAATGTTTAATCCGATTGGTATCAGACGTGTTTGCTGGCCAGCTCGTGGCGCTTCAATGCCAGCAAGGTGACCAGCAGGGCGGCGGTGGCGATCAGCGCCATGCCGATATAGGTGGCGCTGAAACCGGGCGCCAGTTCGGCCGGGCTCAGGCTGGCCAGATTGGGGCTGCTGCCTGCTGGCAGGGCGGCATGGAACAACACGGCGCAGATGGCGACACCGACCGCCCCGCCCAGCTCCCGGCCGAAGTTGAACAGGGACATGCCGATGCCGCGATCTTCCCGCGGCAGGGCATTTTGCACCACCACCGACAGCGCCGGCAGCACCAGACCCAGCCCCAATCCGGCAAACCCCAGTCCCAGTCTGGCCCAGACGTCGAAGTGGATCTGCCACAGGGCCAGCGCTGCCAGGGCAAAACCTGCCACCACGAAACGCTTGTAGTGACCGGTGCGACCGATGAGCTTGCCGCCGACGAAGGCCCCCGCCGTGATGCAGACCATGAAGATCACCATGATCTCGCCACTGTCACTGGCGCTCATCCCCTTTTGCCACTGCATCTGCAACGGCAGGTAGACCAGCACGGCAAACATCAGCAACTGCGAGGCCAGCGCCAGCAGCACGCTCACCAGATAACCCGGCAGGCGCACCAGGTGGGCCGGCAGTATGGGGTCGTGCGCCCGCCGCTCAGTCAGGACGAGCAGCAACAAGGCCGCCCCCAGCGCAGCCGCGAGCCAGACGGCGGGCAAGGCCGCCTCCGGCGAGAGCAGCAACAGGGTGAGGGTGGTGACCGTGATGAGCAGTGCCGATCCCTTCCAGTCGAAGCGGCTGTGGCGACGCACATTGAGGTGACCCAGATTGCGGTTCACCAGCCAGAGGGCGATAGCGCCGAGCGGCAGATTGATCCAGAAGATCCAGCGCCAGCTGAGCTGCTCGGTAAAATAGCCACCGAGCAGCGGGCCTGCGATGCTGGAGACTGCATAGACCGCCGAGATATACCCCTGATACTTGCCCACCTCCCGTGGCGGAATACAGTCGGCGATCACGGTGAAGGCGAGCGCGATCAGCCCCCGCCCCCCAACCCTTGCAGCACACGGGCGGCCAGCAGGGTCGGCAGATCCTGGGCCAGGGCGCAGGCCACGGATCCAGCCAGAAACAGGCCGATACCGATGTTGAGCATGCGTACCCGGCCGAACATGTCGCTCAACTTGCCATAGATGGGCAGGGCTGCAGTGGCCGCCAGTAGATAGGCGGTCACGACCCAGGTGAGGGCGGCACCGGCGTTCAGCTCAACCCCTATGATGGGCAAGGGCGTGGTGACGATGCTCTTTTCCAGTGAGCCCAGGGCGATCACCAGGGCCACGCTCGAGAAGACGGTTTTGGGGGACATAGGCAGGCTCGCTCATATGAGATATCGGCACAGGGGGTGCAAGGCACATTATTGTCTCATATATCATTAGCCGATGGTCAAAACCACTGCCAACCATGATGAAGGTCGCGACATCTGCGCGCTGGATCTGCTAGGGTGAGTCTTTGCCGAAGAGGACGCCCCCCATGCCCCAGTCATCCCCCTGCGATCATCACCAGAGTGAACAGCCCCGATTCGACGAGTACGACGCCCTGATCTTCGACATGGATGGCACCCTGGTGGACTCCATGCCTCTGCACCTGGATGCCTGGGAAATCACCAGTGCCGAGTTCGGCCTGCCGTTTGATCGGGCACAGCTCAACGAGTACGGCGGCATCCCCACCCGCAAGATAGTGACCATGCTGGCAGAGCAGCACGGGATGACCATCGACGTGGAAGCCTTTGCCCGGCGCAAGGTGGCCCTCTACCTGGCACGGATCGACGACGTCCGGGTGTTTCCCGCCATGTGGGAGCTGGTCAGGCAGTACCACGGCAAGGTGCCCATGGGCATAGGCACCGGCTCAACCCGGGAACATGCGGCGCACATCCTGCGTCAGACCGGGCTCGATGCCTTCATCTCCGTGCTGGTGAGTGCCGATGATGTGGTCAATCACAAGCCCCACCCGGACACCTTCCTGAAAGTGGCCGAACAGCTCGGCGCCAACCCGGCCAACTGCCTGGTGTTTGAAGACACCCGGATAGGCATTCAGGCGGGCAAGGCCGCCGGCATGACCACCTTGCTGGCCACCGAAGGGACGCTGCAACGGGTGTGAGCGGTGCGGGCCCATCCTAACCGACGGGCCCGCACCAGCTTACTCGGCCTCATTCTCCCCCTCCTTCCCACCTGCCGGTACCGGGCCGTCCGGCCGCTCAAATCCCAGATCTGACATGCAGTTGTCAAATTCCGACTCCCCCGGTTTGCCATGCTCCCTGCAGCTCTCAAACGCCGCTTTCATCTCGGCCGACAGCTCGTGTGGAGGCTTGGGCGGGGTACGGCTGCCCTGATCGCCCGCTGCGGCGGTCAGAGTAGTGAGGGAAAACAGCAAAGGCAGAACAATCTTCATGGCATGACTCCAAAACGGGTGGCATACACCGGCACGGTGCGGCGATGGCCCACGGCAGCGGGCGGCATCATGCTAGCGAATCGCCGCGAACTGATGGGTCAAGGGGAGGTAAAGAGGGTGTCAGGTCGGCGTAAATCCATAAAAAAACGCCCCAGGCGGGGCGTTGTTTTCATGGCGGCCATTACATGGCGTTGGTGGATTCGAAGATCTTGTCCGCCGACGCTTCGACGAAGCCAGGGTAGAGCACGCCGTCGGCCTGCGGGTAGCGCAGGGCAAACTCGTAGAAGCAGCTCGGGATGGTGCGCACGCCGTCGCTGAAGGGCACCTCGGCCTTGTCTGCCATGGTGGAGGATTGCTCCAGCATCACCTCGGGATCGCCCTTCACCTCGCCGCCAACGGTGTTGAGCACGAAGCCTGCCGCCTTGAGCGCCGCATTCACCTGCTGGATGGTGTCGAAGTCCTTCAGGCGGTTGATGTTGACGGTGAAGTGGTTGGCACGATAACCCCAGGCGGCCATCCAGGCGGCATACTCGCTCTCTGCCAGCAGGGTCTGGTAGTCGGTGTGGGAGACCTGCCAGGGCGCGCCGGCGTAGAGGAAAGCCGGGGTGTCGGTGAGGTGATCGGGTACCTGATCCACCAGCTTGTGGATGATGGCCTGGGCACCTTCGGAGAGCTCTTCCACCTTCAGCTCGCTGATGAACACCTTGGGCGCATCAGGATCTTTATGCTCGAAGTGTTTGGCATAGAGCTTCTTGGCCTTGAACACATACTCGCCCTTCTCTTCGTACCCCAGGGCGCGGAAGTGGGCCGCCAGTTTCTCGAGACCGAGCTTGGGCAGGTTGTAGGTCCGAAACGCCACGTGATCGTTGATGATGGGGGCACCGCCTCCCAGCAGTTGATGAACCTTGTGAGCACTGGGGGTGACCTGAATGTAGTTGTCCCACAGATGGCCAAACAGGGTGTCGATATCCTTTTGCATCTCTCTTTCCTTTGATTGCGGGTACAGACAGGGGCACCTGTTCAGTGCCCCTCTTTTATTTTCTTGTTATCAGAAGGTCAGACCGGGAGACAGCTGATCCGGCATAGCAGCCTTGCTGTCTTCGACGGAGGCGACCGGGTAAGCACAGTAGTCGGCGGCGTAGTAGGCGCTCGCTCTGTGGTTGCCGGAGGCACCGATGCCGCCGAAGGGGGCGGCACTGGAGGCGCCGGTGATGGGCTTGTTCCAGTTGACGATACCGGCACGGATCCGCTTGAAGAAGTGGTTCCAGTCCGCTTCGTTGTCACCGAGCAGACCGGCCGAGAGACCGAAACTGGTGGCGTTCGCCTTCTCGATGGCCACATCGAAGTCGTCGTAGCGAATGAGCTGCAGCAGCGGGCCGAAGTACTCTTCATCCGGCAGCGCGCTGACCGCGGTCACGTCTATGATGCCCGGGGAGACAAAGCCGGTGCCCACTTCCAGGTGCTTGAGGGCAAGCAGGCTTTCACCACCTAGGCGCTGCAGGTTGGCTTGCGCCTCGACCATGCCGAGTGCGGCCTTCTCGCTGATCATAGCGCCCATGAACGGCTGCTCGGCGGCGTCATAGAGGCCGACCTTGATCTGGCCGACCACCTCCACCAGGCGCTTGACCAGGGCATCGCCCCGCTCGCCGCGCTCGACAAACAGACGGCGCGAGCAGGTGCAACGCTGGCCGGAGGTAATGAAGGCGGACTGCACGATGGCATGGACGGCGCCGTCGATGTCGCTCACATCTTTCACGATCAGCGGGTTGTTGCCACCCATCTCCAGTGCCAGGATCTTGCCCGGCTGGCCGGCAAACTGCTGATGCAGGAAGTGGCCGGTACGGGAGGAGCCGGTGAAGAAGAGGCCGTCGATGTCCGTATTGCCGGCCAGCGCCTTGCCGGTGTCGACCTCCCCCTGCACCAGGTTGAGCACCCCCTTGGGCAGCCCCGCCTCCTGCCACACCTTGACCATGGCTTCAGCCACCATGGGGGTCAGCTCGGAAGGCTTGAACACGACCGCATTGCCGGCGATGAGCGCTGGCACAATGTGGCCGTTGGGCAGGTGGCCCGGGAAGTTGTAGGGGCCGAACACGGCCACGACGCCATGGGGCTTGTGGCGCACGAACGCCTTGGCGCCCGGCATGGGGTTTTCCACCGTGCCGGTGCGCTCGTCATGGGCACGGATGGAGATGGCGATCTTGCCCTGCATGGCCGCCACTTCGGTGCGGGTCTCCCACAGCGGTTTGCCGGTTTCACGGGCGATGGTCAGGGCCAGCGCCTCCTTGTGCTCGCCGAGCAGGTCGGCATAGCGGCGCACGATGGTAAGGCGCTCTTCAAGGGCCAGATCGGACCAATGGTAGAAGGCCGTGCGGGCCGCCTTGACGGCCGCATCCACCTGGGACTGGCTTGCCGCCTCACCACGCCAGATCACCTCGTTTTTGGCCGGGTCGATGGATTCGAACGGCTTGCCTTCACCGGCCAGCCACTGGCCATCGATACACTGGACTAAAGACATCATCAATTCACTCCCTGTGGGTACGCAGGCCACCTCGGCAGCCTGTCTCAATGCTGTGCTGCGGGGCGGGTCAATCCAGATCGACGACGCGCACCATGTCGCCATTTTCCACCTTGAGGGCGGCCGCCATCTTGGGCGGAATGATGGCTTCGTGCTTGTCCAGATCGACCCGGATGTTGCCGTAGCAGGCGCGGTATTGCTCGAATCTGGTGTTGCAGATGAGGTAGGTATGGCCGCCGATGGGCTCACCCACCAGCACCGCCAGCTTCTGGCTGCGGCGCACGCTGCGAATGTTCTTCACCTCGCATTCGACGGTGGGGCCGGCGTCGAAGATGTCGACATAACCGCGATTCACGAACCCCTCATCCTGCAGCATCTTGAGGGCAGGCCGGGTCTTTTCGTGGGTCTTGCCGATGACGGCGCGCGCCTCGTTGCTTAGCAGATTGACGTAGATGGGGTACTTGGGCATCAGCTCGGCGATGAAGCGCTTCTTGCCGATGCCGGTCAGATAGTCGACGGTGGGAAAATCCATCGAGAAGAAATGTTTTTGCAGCCACTCGTAGAAGGGGCTGTGGCCGTTGCCATCGGAGACACCACGCATCTCGGCAAAGACGGTACTGTCAAACAGCTCGGGGTGTTCGGCCATGAACAGGAAACGGTGCTTGGAGAGCAGACGGCCGTTGAGCCCCTCGCGGGCGCATTCACGCAGAAACAGGGTGCAGAGCTCGGAATTGCCGGTGTAGTCGTTGGAGAGGGTGAGGGTTTCCACGACATTGTAGATGCCGAGCTTGGGAGAGGAGTGCACCACCTTGCCGATGTGATAGTTGTAAAACGCCTGGGACAGGCCGACCGCCGCGTCGATGGCGCAGGTACCGACCATCTCACCGGTCTCCAGATCCTCGGCCACGAAGAAATAGAGGCACTCGCCCTTGCCGGCGGGCTTGTCCAGGAAGGTCTGGGTCGAGGCATCGATCTTGCGTTGCAGCAGCTCGTCGTTGACCGGCAAGGATGTCATGCCGGTGCCGGATTCGATGGCACAGGTCTTGAGGCCGGCGAAGTCGCGCTGCTCGATAGGACGGATAACCAACATAAATGACAACTCCCTTTCATTGACGACAGGTGGGGTCCCGGCTCCTGCCGGGAGGGCTCCCCACCTCAATTTGGATCAGGCGTTGACCACCTGAGCGACCGCTTTCTCGAACCGGGCCAGCCCTTCCTTGATGTCCGCTTCCGGGATCACCAGGGAGGGGGCAAAACGCACCACGTTGGTACCGGCAACCAGCGCCATCAGGCCCTGATCGATGGAGGCGAGCAGGAAGTCGCGGGAGCGGCCCTTGAAGTCATCGTTGAGCACGGCGCCCAGCAGCAGGCCCTTGCCGCGCACTTCGCTGAAGCAGTGGTACTTGGCGTTGATGGCTTCCAGCCCTTCGCGGAACAGCTGCTCGCGCTGCTTGATGCCGCTCAGCACTGCCGGGGTGTTGACCACGTCGATCACCGCCTCGGCCACGGCACACGCCAGCGGGTTGCCGCCGTAGGTGGAGCCGTGAGTGCCCACTTTCAGGTGGGAGGCGATCTCGGTGGTGGTCAGCATGGCCCCGATGGGGAAGCCGCCGCCCAGCGCCTTGGCGCTGGTGAGGATGTCCGGGGTGATGCCCAGACCCATGTAGGCAAACAGCTCGCCGGTACGACCGACACCGGATTGCACCTCGTCATAAACCAGCAGGGCGTTGTGCTTGTCGCACAGCTCGCGCACCCCCTTGGCAAACTCGTCGGTGGGGCTGATGATGCCACCCTCGCCCTGCAGCGGCTCCATCACCACGGCGCAGGTGTTGTCGGAGATGACGGCAGCCAGCTCCTCCAGGTTGTTGTAGGCGACGTGGGTGATGTCGGCAGGCTTGGGACCGAAGCCATCGGAGTAGGCAGCCTGGCCGCCGACGCTGACGGTAAAGAAGGTACGGCCGTGGAAGCCCTGGTGGAAGGCGATGATCTGGGTCTTGTGGGCCCCGAACTTCTCGATGGCGTAGCGGCGGGCCAGCTTGAGGGCCGCTTCGTTCGCTTCGGCGCCGGAGTTGCAGAAATAGACCTTCTCGGCGAAGGTGGCGGCGACCAGTTTCTTGGCCAGGCGCAGGGCCGGCTCGTTGGTCATCACGTTGGAGAGGTGCCACAGCTTCTCACCCTGGGATTTCAGGGCCTCGACCAGTTTGGGATGGCAATGGCCCAGGCCATTGACCGCGATCCCGCCCGCGAAATCCACATACTCGCGGCCTTCCTGATCCCAGACACGTGACCCCTCGCCGCGCACCGGGATGATTTTGGCCGGCGCATAGTTGGGAACCATCACTTCATCAAACACTTCACGTGTCACTGCCAACAACTCTGACATATTGCTCTCCTGCTATCTCGCGGCAGAATAATCCACCGCCCAAAAGTTAAATCCGTGTAAACGTGGCGGAATTATCACAGAAAAAAAGTAAAAAGTCTGTAACTTAACCGCCTATAAGGAACAATGTTCGATTGCCTTTGAGATTTTAGGCAACCGCATTGCATAACGGCTCAGGGGGTGTTGGCAAGAGATAATTTGGACAGGGAGGAGGGTGAATAAAGTCTCAGGGAAATTTTTTTTGCCTCATGACGGTTTTGAGACAGACATCGCAATTTTTTCAGGAAACGGCCAAAAAGTTGGCCAGCAACTGGTGCCCCTGTTCGCTCAGAATACTCTCCGGATGGAACTGCACTCCCTCCAGCGCCAGCGTTTTATGCCGCAGCCCCATGATCTCGTCCAGGCTGCCGTCGGCATGTTCGCTCCAGGCGGTGACCTCGAAACAGTCGGGGAGCGACGCCGCCTCCACCACCAGTGAATGATAGCGGGTCACCCGCAGCGGGTTGTTGAGCCCCTTGAACACCCCCTCCCCTTTGTGACGGATGAGAGATGTCTTGCCGTGCATCACCTGACGGGCACGCACCACCCGGGCACCAAAGGCCTGTGCCAGGGACTGATGGCCGAGACAGACGCCGAGGATGGGGATCTCGCCGGCAAAACGGGAGATGGCGGCCAAAGAGATGCCCGCCTCGTTTGGCGTGCAGGGGCCCGGAGAGATAACCAGATGGCGGGGGGCAAGCCGGGCTATCTCCTCCAGGCTCAGCTCATCGTTGCGCCTGACCACCACCTCTTGCCCCAGAGCGCCGAAGTATTGCACCAGGTTCCAGGTAAAAGAGTCGTAGTTGTCGATGAGTAGCAGCATGCAAACACCCTGGGAATAAGACAGAGACGGTGATCGGACAGCCCGTTGCGAGGGCGGGCAGACAAACGCCGCGCATTCTGGCATGTCTCTTTGCGTTAATAAACCGGCGATCACCTCACCTGCTGTGCAGTCTGTTCGCTCTTCAATGGCGATCCGGGCCTGTCGACCCCACCCGGCGGTGGGCCTGTCCCCGACCAGGCAGCATCAGCCGCTCCATGTCAGGATGGCAAGGTAAAAGAGACGGGAGGCGACCGGGAAAAGGGCAAAGGTCGTGACAGGCAGATGGGAAGGAGTCACCTTGGCAAGGGCTGACAACGGACCTCAGCGGTCCAGATAGCGGCCCTGTTCCAGTTCCCGTTCCCGCTGGCACTCGGCCAGATAGATGGCAGCCGCGATGGCCGGGGTCTTGTGGTGCTTGTCGATGGCGTTGGAGACCATCAACTGCAAGGTATTGAGGCTCTTGGCCTTGCGAAACTTGCGCAGCCAGTGACCCTTGTCACCCAACTCTTCACTCAGGGTTTGTGATTCGACAGACATGCTTTCTCTTGGGGCAAAGCCCGTGTTTGACATTGGGGAGGTTGCGACAAACCGGAAGGTGTAAAACAAAGAAAGCCAGGCATCCACCCAGCTCTCTTCTACTACACCTTCCCAGTATGTCAGGCTCGAGGAACGAAGCCGACGACATCATATACGCTGATCAGGGTTTTTTCAGCCCTTTCACGCGCCTTTTGTGCGCCAGCGGCCAAAATGGCCTGCAGATGGGCCTCATCCTGACGCAGCTCGCGGAAGCGCGCCTGGATGGGTTCCAGCAAGGCGACCACGGCATCGGCCGTTTCACTCTTGAGGTGGCCGTACATCTTGCCTTCGAAGTGCTGCTCCAGCTCCGGGATGGAGCGGCCGGTCACACCGGACATCAGGGTCAGCAGATTGGAGACCCCCGGCTTGTTTTCGGGATCAAAACGCACCACGGCCGGCTCGTCCGAGTCGGTCATCGCCCGCTTGATCTTCTTGACGATCTGCTTGGGATCTTCCAGCAAGCCGATGAAGTTGGCCTCGTTGTCGTCGGACTTGGACATCTTCTTGGTCGGGTCCTGCAGGCTCATCACCCGGGCCCCTTCGGTCGGAATGAAGGGTTCCGGCAGGGTGAAGACTTCGCCATAGAGGTTGTTGAAGCGGGTGCAGATGTCGCGGGTCAGCTCCAGATGCTGCTTCTGGTCATTGCCAACCGGCACCTGATTGGCCTGATAAAGCAGAATGTCGGCCGCCATCAGCACCGGATAACCGAACAGGCCGACGTTGACGTTGTTCTCGAAACGGGCGGACTTGTCCTTGAACTGGGTCATGCGCGACAGCTCGCCCATCTGGGTGTAGCAGTTCAGGATCCAGCCGAGCTCGGCGTGCTGGGGCACGTGGGACTGGATGAAGACGGTGCTCTTGGCCGGGTCGATGCCCACCGCCAGATAGAGGGCGGCTGCGTCGAGGCACGCCTTGCGCAAGGCGGCCGGATCCTGGCGGGTGGTGATGGCGTGCAGATCGACGATGCAATAGAGGCAGTCGAAGTCATCCTGCATGCTGACCCACTGACGCAGGGCTCCCATGTAGTTGCCGATGGTCAGCTGGCCCGAGGGTTGGGCACCGCTCAATACGATTGGTTTAGTCATCAGAGTAGTAATCCTTGTTATCCGCCAGCCCGGTCTGGATCAGACCAGCAGGGCGTCGAGTTCGGCAAACTGCTCGCAAACCCAGTCGGGGCGGGAGTCTGCGATAGGGCGGCCATAGTTGTAGCCATAGGTGAGCCCCACCACCTTCATGCCGGCGGCCTGGGCGGCCAGCACGTCATTTTCGGAATCCCCCACCATCAAGGTGCGGGACGGGCTGACACCCAGCTCGTGGCAGGCGTGCAACAGCGGCTCCGGGCTCGGCTTCTTGACGGGTACGCAGTTGCCCCCGAGCCAGAGTGCGAAACAGTCGCTGATGCCGAGGGCCTCCAGAATGGGCTGCACGAAGTGGCTCGGTTTGTTGGTCACCACGGCTTGCTGGTAACCCAGCCCCTGCAGACGGCGCAGGCTACGGGCCACTCCGTCATACATGGCCAGGCCTTCCAGCAGACAGGCCTGATAGTGACGATCGAACAGGGGGCGGGCCTTGGCAAACTGCTCCGGGGCGTCGCGGTAATCGAGAGCCCGCTGGATCAGCTTGTCGGCGCCGTTGCCGACCCAGGTACGCACCACGGCCTCGTCGGCCTCGGTCAACCCCAGATCCGCCAGGGTACGGTTGACCGCCAGCGCCAGTTGCGGGGCGCTGTCAATCAGGGTGCCATCCAGATCGAACAGCACCAGGTCAAAGGGGCGATCAGCGACGGACATGGGCAAGCTCCGCGCGCATCTGGTCGATCACCGCCTTGTAATCCGGCTTGCCGAAGATGGCAGAGCCCGCCACAAACATGTCGGCACCCGCCTCGGCAATCTCGCGAATGTTGTCGACCTTGACGCCGCCATCGATTTCCAGGCGAATGTCGCGGCCGCTCTCGTCGATCAGGCGGCGCACCTGGCGCAGCTTGTCGAGGGTGCCGGGGATGAAGCTCTGACCGCCAAAGCCCGGGTTGACCGACATCAGCAGGATCACGTCCAGCTTGTCCATCACGTACTCCAGGCAGGTGAGCGGGGTCGCGGGGTTCAGCACCAGACCAGCCTGGCAACCCTGCTCCTTGATGAGGCCCAGGGTGCGATCCACGTGATCGGAGGCTTCCGGGTGGAAGGTGATCAGGCTGGCACCGGCCTTGGCAAAATCAGGCACGATGCGATCCACCGGCTTGACCATCAGGTGCACGTCGATGAGCGCTTCGATACCGTAATCGCGCAGCGCCTGACAGACCATGGGGCCTATGGTCAGGTTGGGGACATAATGGTTGTCCATCACATCGAAATGGACCACGTCGGCCCCGGCGGCCAGCACCTTGGCCACATCCTCACCCAGACGGGCAAAGTCGGCGGAGAGGATAGAGGGGGCAATCAGAAAGTCTTTCATCAGCGTCATCCATTGGCAGCGTGGCAGAAAAAACGGCGCAATTTTATCGCAAAAGGGCGATGAAAACGACCCGCATCTACAGAACACGCCGCTCCGGCACCATGGCTGGCAAACGATGCCAGGCGCGGCTCACGGAATACCAGCGGCAGCATCAGAAATGACAACGGCCCCCTCAGGGACCGTTGTTCACTCAGCCGACGGCAACCAGCTCCGCCTCGCCGGGATAATAGCCCTGTTCGGGCTCGATGCCGGGCGGGTAGAGCGCCAGCAGCTCGGCCACCTTGTTGCGACCACCGCCGTTGCGGCTGATGGTACGCTTGACCAGGATCTCGTCGAGCCGGGCGCCACGATAGAGCTCGCGGGTCAACTCGATGTCATGGTTGCTGATGAGCACGGGCACCCCTTTATGGGCGGCGGTGTGGCGAGCCAGCCTGGCCAGCAGCGCCTGATCGTCCAGGGTGAAACCGCCTGCCGAATAGGTGGTGAAACTCGCCGTGGTGGAGAGGGGGGCATAGGGCGGATCGCAGTAGATCACCCAGTCTTCCTCTGCACGGGCCATGGCGTCGGCATAGCTTTCGCAGATGAACGTCGCCTTCTGCGCCTTCTCGGCAAACGCCCACAGCTCTTTCTCCGGGAAGTAGGGTTTCTTGTAGGAACCGAAGGGAACGTTGAACCCCCCCTTCTTGTTGTAACGGCACAAGCCGTTGAAACCATGGCGATTCAAAAACAGGAACAACTGAGCCCGTTCAAACCCGGCCGCGGTCTGGTTGAACTGGGTACGCAGCCGATAATAGGCGGTCTTGTGGTTGTGCTCGGCCACGAACAGCTTGCGGGCCTCGCTGATGAAGCTGTCCGGCTGCTGCTTGAGGTGGTTGTAGAGGCCAATGAGATCCGGATTGATGTCGTTGAGCACATAAGCGTCGTAATCCGTGTTGAGAAACACGGATCCCGCCCCGACGAAGGGCTCCAGCAACACACGCCCGGCCGGCAAACGCTCGGCGATCTCTTCGACCAGGGAGTATTTTCCCCCGGCCCATTTTAAAAACGCGCGTGTTTTTTTCATGGAAGTCCGGTGTTGACAAGGCTATGCCCAAAAAAGGGGGGTGATTCTACCCCCTTCTTCGGGTGGCTGGCTATTGCTTCAATTCTTTTTGTATCTGGGCGAATGACTTGGGCCAGGGTTGTCCCTTCAGCAAGGCAGGTGACAGCTTGCGAATGGCCGCCTTGGCCTGGGCACTGCTGGCGTAGTCTCCCTGCACCACCACATACCAGGGACTGCCACGGAAGCGGGTCTTGTAAACCCACACCTTGCCCGCCAAGCCATGCTCGGCCACAAAGCTGTCTACCGCCTTGGTGTTGCTCGCCCCCATCAACTGGATGCTGTAGTGATTCTTCGGCTTCTTGTTGAGAGTCGCCACCGGCGTCAACGCCACCTTGGCAGCCGGGGCCACGACCGGCGTTGTCTGCGCACCACTGGCCGGTTGAGCCTCTGTCCGGGCCGGGACACTGTTCGGGGCCGGATTCTTGACCTGGGCCGTCGTTCCGGTCGGGACCGCACGGGAACCGCTCCCCACCAGCTCATCCACCACGGCCGTGGGCAAGGCGCCGCTGACGTTCGGCTGGTTCATCAATTTCTCGACCACTTCGTCGGAGATGACGACCCGGCGCCCCTCATAGTTGGTTGACTCCGTGGTGACCGTCTCGCTCTCGACCTTCTTGGGCAAGGGCTTGGCATCGGACTGCCAATCGCGGGCAACCTGATTCCCTGACGGGATGGCAGCGGCGCCACTGCTCGCCTGAGTATTCAAGGCCCCGCTCGCCGCACCGACGTTCACAGGATCGCTTGAGACGGGATCGGGCAACGCCGTCCCCTGGGACGGTGCCTGGGCGGGGTCCTGGCCTGTACTGTCGAACAGGGGCAGATAGCTCAGGGCCAGCAACCCGCCCGCCACCAGGGCAAGCACGATCGCTATCTTCTTGACGGGCAACTCGGCCTGACGTTTCTTGGGCCTTCTGTCGGTCATGGTATCCTCCAGTAACTGCATGATGGCTGACGGATGTCCGCCCGCCTCATTCAGGATCTCTTCCACTTTCGGCTTGGGCAAGAGGGCTGTCGGGATCTTGAGCTCTTTGGCCTTCTCATACAAGAAGATACGTTGCTCAGGAGCGCTCAGTGGCGCGACTTCCAGCTCGAGGGCTGGCATGGCCCGTCCCTTGAGGAGCGCCTTCTGGTTGCGACACCAGGCGTCATCACCCGAGAGCAGGATGGCCAGTTTATGAGGAGATGCCAGGGTATCGTTGTGACGACAGAGCGCCCACAACTCCCCCACCAGCTCGGCAGGCAAGGTATCGGCACGTTCGATGATGAGCAGCAGTCTGGCAGGCTTGTCACCCACCATGCGAAAGAAGCTGTCCGCCAGGGCATCCTGCGCGTTGAACAGGGGACGTGCCACCACCTGCTGCAACAGCAACTGGCGCACATCCGCCATCTTCATGGACGGGCTGCCGATGAGGCTGGCCACCCGCACCGCATCGGGCAGTTGGGCAAGCAGCGACTCGCACAGTGTGCCACGGCCACTGCCTGGCTTGCCGGAGAGAAAAACAAAGGGGTGGTTGAACTCGATCAGGTGCAGCAGCCGGTCAACCAACTGCCGCTGAGAAGGCAGTTTGAGCAATTTATTAGTGGTCACGACCAGACTCGATCACCGCCATCAATTGCTCGTCTGTCACATCGGCCACGACCTGGGCCTGTCCGATCCCGATCGGCAGCACCAGCCTCAGTTTGCCTTCCAGCACCTTCTTGTCACGGCGCATATGGCGAATGAAGGCGGCAAAATCCATATCGGACGGTGCCTTGACCGGCAAATCGGCGGCCAACAGCAGATCGCGGACTCGTGCCACCTCTTGCGCCGTCATGTCGCCACGGGCCAGGGCCGTCTCGGCTGCCAGCATGGTTCCCGCCGCCACGGCTTCACCGTGCAGCCAGTTGCCGTAACCCTTCTCCGCCTCGATGGCATGGCCGAAGGTATGTCCCAGGTTCAGCAAGGCGCGCACGCCGTGCTCGGTCTCGTCCTGACCGACCACATCGGCCTTGATCTCGCAGCAGCGGCGAATGGCATAGGAGAGTGCATCACCGTCGAGGCGCTGCAGGCGGGTCATGTTGGTTTCAAGCCAGGAGAAGAAGGCGGCATCCCAGATGATGCCGTATTTGATCACCTCGGCCATGCCGGCGGCAAATTCCCGGGCAGGCAGGGTCTTGAGGCAGTCGGTATCGATGATCACATGCTTGGGCTGATAGAAGGCACCCACCATGTTCTTGCCGAGAGGATGGTTGACGGCGGTCTTGCCGCCGACGGAAGAGTCAACCTGGGAGAGCAGCGTGGTAGGCACCTGAATAAACGGAATGCCTCGTTGGTAGCTTGCCGCAGCAAAGCCGACAACATCACCTATCACACCGCCCCCCAGAGCGATCAGAGTGGTATCACGACCATGGCTGGTTTCCAGCAGAGCAGACATGATCCGCTCGAAGGTCGCCAGGGTTTTGTAGGCCTCGCCATCGGGCAGGATCAGGTGTTCCACCTGAAAACCGGACAGCAACTGAATGATCTGTTCAAGATACAGGGGCGCGACCACGGTATTGGTCACTATCATGACCCGCTTGCCCTTGATCGTCTGCGCCAGTACCTCGGGGCGTTGCAGCAGACCGGCAGCTATCTCTATCGGGTAGCTGCGTTCACCCAGTTCGACCTTCAACCTTTCCATGGACGTCCTCTAATGAATTACATACCAATCAACTTGACGATTTGATTAGCGACAACTTTGGCACTCTGGTCATCCGTCTGGATGACAAAATCGGCAACCTCTTCGTACAGGGCGTTGCGCTCTTGCGCAAGACGCTCAAGCACTTCACGGGGCGGCTCTTCGGTTTGCAGCAAGGGACGACGCTTGTCTCTCTGGGTTCGCGCCAATTGCTTTTCAATGGTGGTTTCGAGGTAGACCACGATGCCGCGTGCGGAGAGTTTGTTGCGGGTTTCACGGCTCTTGATGGCACCGCCACCCGTTGCCAGCACGATACCCTGCTGTTCGGCGAGTTCACCGATCACCTTCTCTTCGCGGATCCGGAAGCCTTCTTCGCCTTCAACATCGAACACCCAGCCGATATCGGCACCACTGCGGCGCTCAATCTCATGATCTGAGTCGAAAAACTCCATGTGCAGTTGTTCTGCCAGATGTCTACCTATGGTGCTCTTGCCCGCACCCATGGGACCTATCAGGAAAATATTGCGTTTCTCAGCCATGTCTTTTCGTTAGTAATTACAAACTGTATGGCCCCGGTAAACACTCGACCGGGGTACCTATGAACCTTATCTTGCGATGGATCAGGAGGGGGATTATCTCAGTAGAAACCAGGACTGGCAACCGCAGCCCTTACGCCCCAGCCTCATCGGGGCGTAAGGTTATATGTGTTTTACTCTCACAAGTAAAGTTTTCAGAGGGCGTCGGTCACTATCCTCGGGGTCACGAAGATCAGCAGTTCACGCTTCTTGTTTTCACTGGTGGTTTTCTTGAACAGATAGCCCAACCCGGGGATATCCCCCAGCAGCGGCACCTTGCTGACATCGCTCTTGATGGTCTGTTGATAGATGCCGCCAAGCACCAGAGTTTCACCGTTGTTGACCAACACCTGGGTGGTGATGGACTGGGCGTTGATGGACACCGCATCCCCGGTCCCGGTCGGCACGGTTTCCCCTTTGGTATCCTGAGTCACGGTCAAGTCCAGGATCACCCTGTTGTCCGGGGTGATCTGCGGTGTGACCTTGAGGCTCAGCACCGCCTTCTTGAAGGTGACCGAGGTCGCCCCGCTCGAAGAGGACTCCACATAGGGGATCTCGGTCCCCTGCTCGATCAGGGCCGGCTTCTGGTTGGCCGTGGTGACACGCGGACTGGCGATGATCTCGGCCTTGCTCTCCTTTTCCAGAGCCGAGAGCTCAAGATCCAGCAGGGTGCCATTGGCAAGACGGGCAACCTGGAACGCCAGGGTGCCGGCCGCGTTGGTCACCGGCAGGTTGACGTTGAGTCTGTCTTCTACGTTGGGACGAGTGATGGTGGAACTGCCATCATTGTTTCCGGCGCCATCATTACCCTCTATGGTGCCCGAGGTGCCGTTGCCATGACCGTCTGTCTTGGTCACACCCCAGCGCACCCCCAGTGCCTCATCGAAACCATCATCAATGGTCACCATGCGCGCCTCGATCACCACCTGCTTGACCGGGATATCGAGGATATCCAGCATCCGCTTGACGTTGCTGATGACATCCGCCGTGTCCTTGACCACCAGCACATTGGTACGTTCATCCACGCTGACCGCCCCTCTGGGGGAGAGCAGCTTGGTACTCTCGGAGGAGAGCAGGGCCGCCACTTCCGATGCCTTGGCATAGTTGATCTGCAGATACTCGGTGTAGAGGGGAGCGAGATCCGCCACCTGGTTGCGGCTCTCCATCTGCTGTTTCTCGCGAGCGGCAATCTCGTCAGCCGGTGCCACCAGCAGGATGTTGTTGTCCAGCCGTTTGTCCAGCCCTCTGACCTTGAGAATGATGTCCAGCGCCTGCTCCCAGGGCACGCCATCGAGACGCAGCGTGATGTTGCCGGAAACCGAGTCCGTGGTCACCAGGTTCAAATTGTTGAAATCGGCGATGATCTGCAACACGGTACGAACAGGAATATCCTGGAAGTTCAATGAGATGGGCTTGCCCTGGTACTGCTTCGCCGCCGTGGTGGCCACCCGTTTTTTCACCTCGATGATGAACATCTTGTCGGCCTGATCGTAACGGTAGTCAAACTGGCCGTTCACAGAGAGCTCGAACAGGGTGTCATTGCCCTGGCGGAACACTTCCACCTGGGAGACAGGGGTAGCAAAGTCCTGCACATTGATGAGGTTGAGCTGATCATCAGGCACCCGGGTACCGTGGAACTTGGCCAGCACTTTCTGACCACGGCTGCTGACATCCACCGCCGCCGAACTGTTGTCCAGCGTCACGAGGAACTCCCCCTGCCCCTCCTTGCCACGGCGAAAATCCACGCCCTTGACCGAGTTGAAGTAGGCGCCCCCCATGTTTGCCTGAGACACGGACAACACCGGCTTGCCGGGGGCAACGGGCGAAGGAGCCACAGTAGGCGTGGCAGCCACGGCAGGCTGAGCCTGATATTGGGACTGGTTCTGGGCAACTCGCTGGGTGTCAATCAATGCAGACTGAGTCACCGGCTGGCTTCTGACGAGCGCAGACTGGCTGGCTGCAACAGGCGCCGCTGAGGAAGCGACCGGCTGCCCTGCCTTGTCTCCCAGCGCCACCAGCAATTTATTGCCCTGCTGATGGACCTGATAGGGGGTGAGCTGATCGAGGGCGATCTTGATGTCGAGCCCCTGCGCCTTCCCCTCCACCAGGAGGTTGTTCACCCCTTGCTGCTTGATGGGCAGCGGATTGACCGTCAGGGCACCGATGGCCCCGGGTACGTGCAGCAGAAGCTGATTGGGTTCATAGGTCAACCTGTCCGTAAAACCGCTGACCGGTTCGCTGAAGCTGAGCTCCAGCAGGAGTTGATCGGCCAGCAGGGGATTCACCTTGACCTCCTGCAACGCGGGTACTGCCCACACCTGAGTGCATCCGCCCAGCCACAGCAGCGCCACACCGGTCATCCTTCTTATTGTTGTTCTCATCTCTGCTCATCCCTGATCATAGTTTTGCGTCGAGATTGGCCATGGCCAGCTGGGTTTCTCGGGTGACCCAGCATCCTTTGCCATCCGGTACCGTCTCCATCAAGTCAACATGCGTGTTCGTTATCTTGATGACCCTGCCCTGATCCAGCCCCATGTGCTGATTGAGCCCGACGCGCACGGCTTGCCCGTCCGGGGTTTTGATCAATGCCCACAACTGCCCCTGCTTGCCGATGGAGCCTTTCATGCTCAGGCTGGCAAGCGAGTAGCGTTCCAGCACCTCCTTTTCCCGATTGGCCACTATCTGGGCACAGTCCGGCTTGGCCTTGGCGTCCAGCCTGGAACTGGTTTCCGGCTGGGGTGCAATGAACGGACTGCGCTGATCGCTGCGTTGATAGACCATGGGAGAGAAGGGCTTTATCTCCGGCAAAGGTTCGATCGGTACCGGCTTTCTGGCCTTGGTCTGTTTGACATATTCATCCATGTCCTCCTGTCCCCCACAGGCCGTCAACAGCAGCGCCGACAAGAGAAGTACGCCCGCTCTCATGCTCATGGCTTTTTCTCCACGGTTTTGCCGTTGTACTTGTAGGTCTTGGCCTGCATGGACATACCGATCAGCTCCCCCCCCTTCCCCTGGCTGAGCTGGAAAGAATCCAGGATCACGATGCGCGGCAAAGCAGCCATGTCCGCCGTGAACTTGCCAAGTTCGTGATAGGTGCCCACGACCTCGATGCGCATGGGCAGCTCGGTGGAGAACTCGTGTTTCACCTCTGGCTCCCAGTTGATCCTGTTCAATGTCAAACCGTTGTCGGTGGCAATGAAGCTGATGTCATCCAGCAAACCGGCGACTTCGTGGGTGTTGGGCAGCTGTTTGAGCTGGGTGTCGACCAGATGTTCCAGCTGGACCATCTGCTTTCTGTATGCTTCCAGGTTCGCGGCCAGCATGGCCTTGCTCTCGAATTGTCCCTTGAGCTCAGTCTCTTTTGCGGCTTCACGACCCAGGGCCGCCAGGGAATTGGCAATCACGTAGTAATAGAGTGCCCCGCCAAGCAGAGCACAGCAGAAGAAGACAAAGATGCCCTTGGCGATCGGCGGCCAGCGGGCAATGTCATTGAGATCCAGGTCGTTGAGTTGTTGCAGGTTCATTTTTGCCCCTTAGCCGCGTTGGGTAGCGCCGTGGCAATCTGGAACATCATGGAGAACTGGCTCAGGGCGATGGGGGCCACCTCGGCCGTGAAAATGGTGCTGAGCTGGGATTGTGTCAGCCAGCCGGAACCGTCGATTCGGCGCATCATGCTGGCTACCCTGCCATAGGCTTCGGTCTTTCCCTTCACGTCTATCTTGTTGTTTTGCAGAGCAAGGCTATCAAGATACACCCCATTGGGGACCAGCACCGGCAGCTGATTGAACAGACGCACAGGGATGTTGCGGCGCATCTGCAACTGCTCGATGAGTTGCATGCGGTCAATCAACTCCTTGCGCCGCTCCTTGAGAAGCCTGATCTCCCCAAGCTGGGTGTCCAGGGTTGCCATCTCCTGCTGCAACCGCTGATTGCGCTGCTGCTGGTAACCGATCTGCTGCTGCACCAGCCAGTCTGCGGCAAAGGCGATGGCTGCCGTCCCCGCCAGGAACAGACCGAACAGGATGCCGAATTGTTTCTTCTGACGCTGCGCCCGAGCCTGCCGCCAGGGCAGAAGGTTTATATTTGACATGGTGTGAAGCTCCTCAGTGCCAGCCCGAGCGCCGTCATGTACTTGGCCCCATGAGTCAGCCCCCCCTCTCCCTGCGGCTTGCCAAAGAGTGCAAAGGGATCGGGATGCAACACCTCGCAGTTGAGCTCGCTGCCGATTTGTCCGGCCAGCCCCGGCAGCAGGCTCCCCCCTCCGGTCAGCACCAGCCTGGAGAGCTCCTTGTTCCCTGAGGAGCTGCAAAACAGCTGCACGTTGCGCCGTATCTGCAACACCAGGGTGCTGAGGTGAGGCAACAGGACATCCACCTCATGATCCGCAGGCAGGGAGCCCTGGAGCTTGGCCAGTTCCGCTTCTTCCATACTCATGCTGTAAAAAGAGGCCAATGCCTGGCTGTATTGATCACCACCAAAATTCTGCAACCGAGAATAGATGACCTGGCCCCGTAGCAGGGCGGCGAAAGTCAGGGCGCTGGCACCGATGTCGACGATGCCAACCGGTTTCTCCGAGGTTTGCAGGTCGGGCAGGCAGGCCAGCACGGCGCGTCCGAGCGCATGGGCCCCCACATCCACCACCATGGTCGTCATGCCTGCCTCCGTCAGGGCACTGACCCGGCCACTGACGCTCTCGGTCCGCGCGGCACTGAGCAGGACCTCCTGACGCCCGTTGTCGCCCGCCATGCCGAGGATTTCAAAATCCAGGCTCACTTCATCGAGGGGAAAGGGGATGAGCTGCTCAGCCTCCAGGTGAACCTGGTTCTCCAGCTCGCTCTCGTTGATGTTGGTATCGACCTGAATGATCTTGGTGATGACGTTGGAACCGGTCACGGCCGTGGCCACGTTTGAGGTGTCCTGACAAGATCGGACAGTCCCGGATCAAGCAGCCTGAGCAGTTCTCCAATACCTCTTGTTAAACTCCGCCGGGCTGACATTGCCAAGTCGTGAATGCCGACGCTGGCGGTTGTAAAAAATCTCTATGTATTCCTGAATCGCTGCCTTGGCCTCCGCTCTCGTCTCGAATCTATGGTGGTGAACCAGTTCATTTTTAAGAGACCCCCAGAAGCTTTCTATCGGGGCATTGTCGAAGCAGTTCCCCTTGCGTGACATGGAGGTCTGCATGCCAAATTGTACCTGGAGAGCCCGGTAAGCCTTGGCACAGTACTGACTGCCCCGGTCTGTGTGATGAATAAGCCCAACGGGTGGCCTCTTCTGCTGCACAGCCCGAAACAGCGCCTGACTGACCAACCCGGTGGTCATTCGCTCTCCCATCGCATAACCCACTATCTCACAGGTAAACACATCCTTGAGACCAGCCAGATAAAGCCAGCCTTCGTCGGTGGCAATATAGGTGATATCACCGGTCCAGACTTCGTTGGGCTTCGTCGGCGCAAAGACCTGACCAAGGAGATTCTCCGCCACGGGCAGGGAATGAGCAGAATGGGTTGTCGCCTTGAATTTGCGCTTTTGTTTGCAAGACAACCCCATTTCACGGCGCAATCGCCCAATCCGGTCCCGCCCAGCGTAAAATCCTTCGGCGGCCAACTCAGCTTGTAAACGCGATGCGCCATAGGTCTGGCGCGTCTTGCTGTGAGCAGCCCGAATGGCGACCTTGAGTCGTTCATCTTCTTGTTGGCGCTGTGACGGTGGACGCTGGCGCCAGTGGTAGAAGCCCGCACGAGAGACCTCCAGCACACGACAGATAACGGAAATGGGATAGATATCCTGTTGGTTGGCTATCCACGCGTACTTGGCAGTGACTCCTGAGCAAAGTACGCGGCGGCCTTTTTTATGATGTCGCGCTCCATGTTGGCTTGTGCGAGAGCTTTGCGTAGCCGGGCCACTTCAGCCTCCAGCTCGGCGACAGAACGCGCTCCGGGAATGGCCGATGTATCCTTTCCTCCTTTGGCTGCGACCACCCAGTTGCTCAGTGTGCCTTTGGCAATACCCAACCTTCTGGCGGCTTCAGCTTGGCCAAGGCCTTGCTCCAACACCAGTCGAACCGCCTCTGCCCGAAACTCTGGTGAATAGTGTTCTCTCGATTTCATTCAATACCCCCGATTGTCTCATCGTAACAATCGGGACTGTCTGTGAAAATCAGGATACCTCAGTTCTGGCAATCCCCTTGCACGAGCCGCTTGAGCGATTTGAGGGACTGACTGACCCGTTCAATGTCCTGAAGTTGATAGTCGACCAGCGTTCCTCTTGGCATGGGGATCTCGGCAACCGAACCGAGGTGCACCTTGCCGGGACGTCCGCTGATGGTGACGGCCTTGATGGTTTGACTGCCAAAATCAATGCCCGCCATGGAGACGAGGGATCCCTTACTTAATAGCCCAAACATATACACATCCATGCGTTATTGGGTTTTCGGACTTATTGTAGGACAGCGCGTCATGATGTGACGGCTTAACTCAATATAATGCTCTATCTATCAATGTCATAAAGTTTGTGTCAAAAGTTGACGCCCCTCTCCTTTCGGCCTTGATTGCCGCCCCCTTGGTAATTGTGCCCTGGAGTGCTACCCTCCCGCCTCTTCTCGGGGTCGCCTGTTTGCGGAGAGGAAAACCTCGAATCCGCGAGGGTAAAAAGGCTATACTCTGCGCCCGTTGGCTAATTTTAAGACGATTGGTAGTTCTTCCATGCTGAAATGGCTCGTTCGCCTGTTTATTGTCATGATGCTGGGTGCTGTGCTGGGCGTTGCCAGCCTCATCGGCATCTACTTCTACATCAAGCCCCAGTTGCCGGACGTCAGCGCCCTGCGCGATGTCAAACTGGCTACCCCCATGAAGGTCTACAGCCGGGACGGGGAATTGATCTCCCAGTTTGGCGAAATTCGTCGCATCCCCCTGCGGCTGGACGAAATTCCCCAGTCCATGATCGATGCCGTACTCGCCACCGAAGATGCCCGCTTCTATGAGCACCCGGGCATAGATCCCATCGGCATCATCCGTGCCGCCACCGTCTGGGCCGTCTCCGGCCAGGCGCGCCAGGGCGCCAGTACCATTACCCAGCAGGTGGCCCGCAACTTCTTCCTGAGCAACGAGAAGACCCTGGTACGCAAGATCAAGGAAGTGTTCCTCGCCTGGCGCATCGAGCAGAACCTCTCCAAGGACGAGATCCTCACCCTCTATCTCAACAAGATCCCCCTCGGCTACCGGGCATTCGGGGTCGGCGCGGCCGCCCAGGTTTACTTCGGCAAGGAGGTCAAGGATCTGACCCTGGACGAGATCGCCATCATCGCGGGTCTCCCCAAGGCACCCTCCATGCTGAACCCGATCCGTTCCCCGGAGCGCGCCTTCGCCCGCCGCAACGTGGTACTGGGTCGCATGCTGGAAACCGGCAAAATCACCCAGGCCCAGTATGACGAAGCCTCCAAGATGCCGGTCAAGGCCCGTTTTCATGGTGCCGAGACCACGCTGAACGCCCCCTATCTGAGCGAGATGGTGCGCCAGAAGATGGTGGAGCAGTTTGGTGAAGATGCCTACACCATGGGGCTGCACGTCTACACCACCGTCACCGCCAAGCGTCAACGCGCCGCCCATCAGGCGCTGCTGGATGGTGTCTTCGACTACGACACCCGCCACGGCTACCGTGGCCCGACCGCCTTGCTGTGGAAAGCCGGTGAAACGGCCTGGGACTACGAGCAGATCATGGCCCATCTGGCCAAGCAGCCGACCTATCAGCCCCTGATGGCCGCCGTGGTCACCCAGCTCGGCGACAAGAGCGCCACCCTGGTGCTCAAGAATGGCAAACAGGCCGAACTGGGCTGGAATGGCATCAAGTGGGCGCGTGCCTTCATCACCGACGATCGCCAGGGCTTTGCCCCGAAATCGGCGCGGGATGTACTCAAAGTCGGCGCCCAGATCTGGGTCAGGGAGAAAGGGGAAGAGTTGCTGCTCTCCCAGATCCCCGACGTCAACGCCGCCCTGGTGGCCATGAACCCGCAAGACGGCGCCATCGAGGCCCTGGTCGGCGGCTTCAGCTTCGAGCTCTCCAAGTTCAACCGGGTCGATCAGGCCCGTCGTCAGGTCGGCTCCAACATCAAGCCTTTCCTCTATGCCACCGCGCTGGAGCAGGGCTATACCCTGGCGTCCCTCATCAACGATGCACCGATCAACCAGTGGGATCCTGCCAAGGGCCCCATGTGGCAGCCCAAGAACTCGCCCGCCATCTATGAAGGGCCGACCACATTGCGCCTCGGCCTTGCCAAGTCCAAGAACGTGATGTCGGTCCGCCTGATGCGCGCCATCGGGCTGGATACCTATATCGACGGCCTGACCCGCTTCGGCTTCGCCCGTGATCACATTTCCGCCAACGAATCCCTGGCGCTGGGTGCGGCGGAGTTCACCCCGCTGGAAGTGGTGCGCGGCTACTCGGTGCTGGCCAATGGCGGCTTCCAGGTCACCCCCTACTTCATTACCGAAGTGACTGACAGCTTCGGCACCCCCCTGTTCGAGGCCAACCCGGCCGCCGCCTGCCGCGACTGCGGCGTGCTGGCCGCCGCCGGTCTCGACAGCGCGGATGCCTATGCCAATACCACAGCAGACTGGAAGGCCCAGTGCCCCATCGATCCTGTCGTGCCCAACAACATGGCACCGCAGACCATCAGTGCCCAGAGCGCCTTCCTCATCACCGACACCCTGACCACCGCCATCTGGGGTGGCAATGGCTGGCGTGGTACCGGCTGGCGGGCAGCCCGTGACCTCAAGCGTCACGACATCTCGGGCAAAACGGGGACCACCAACGAATCCCGGGATGCCTGGTTCTCCGGCTATACCCCAAATCTGGTGGCCACCTCCTGGATCGGTTTTGACAACCACCAGCGCGGTCTGGGCCGGGCCGAGTTTGGCGGCGGTGCCGCCCAGCCCATCTGGATTGACTTCATGAAGACGGCTCTGCAACAGGTGCCCGAGCGCAAGATGCCGGTCCCCGAAGGGATCATGCAGGTCCGCATCGATCGTGAAACCGGTCTGCTGACCAATCGCGCCGATGGCAGCACCACGGAGGAGTTCTTCAAAGAGGGCACAGAGCCCACCCGCTACGCGAGCCAGATCTCCGATGGCAACCAGGTGTATGGCGGTGACGATGCGACCACAGACGGTCCCGTCTCCACCGACGACATCTTCTAGGTCCCCCTGGAAACAACAAAAACCGGCGCCCAGGCGCCGGTTTTTGTTTCGGGATGACGAGCGGGCTGCGTCAGCCCAGCAGGGCTTTCATCAGACTCGAGATGCGGGCCGCCAGCTCATTGAAGCAGGGGCGGCGCACCGAGTAGTGACGATAGAGCAGGGAGATGGTGCGCCCCGGCACGGGGTTGATAACCGGGCGATAGCTGACGCCCCCCTCCTCCGGGTTGGCGGGCACGGCGAGCCTGGGCACCAGCGTCATGCCGCTGCCGGCGGCGACCATGTTGCGCAAGGTCTCCAGACTGGTACCCTTGAAGCGCTGATCCTCACCGATGCCCGCGGCAAAACAGAAACCCATCGCCTGATCCCGCAGGCAGTGACCGTCGGCCAGCATCAGCAATTTCTTGCCCTTGAGATTGTGCAGGGGCACCGCCTTGGCGCTCGCCTCCGGGTGATGCTGGGGCACGGCCAGCCACATGGGCTCCTGATAGAGGGGGATGGCGCCAAACCCCTCCATCCCTTCCAGCTCCGCCAGCACGAGGCAATCCAGCTCCCCCTCCTCCAGCCGCTTGAGCAGCACCTGGGTCTGATCTTCGTAGAGGTAGAACTCCAGCTTGGGGAAGTGTTCACGTAGATCCTGGATGATGTGGGGCAGCAGGTAGGGGCCCACGGTGGGAATGAAACCGATGTGGATCTCGCCGGACATGGGCTCGGCGAAGTGCTGGCCTATGCTCTTGAGCTCTCGCGCCTCTTTGAGCACCTTGCGCGCCTGACGGGCCATGGCATCGCCGGCCGGGGTAAACAACACCTTGCGGGAGGTGCGCTCGATGAGGATCACTCCCAGTTCATCTTCCAGCTTGCGCAGCTGGCCACTCAGGGTCGGCTGGCTGACAAAGCAGCGCTCCGCGGCCTTGCGAAAGTGTTTCTCCTCTTCCAGCGCTACCAGATATTCGAGATCGCGAAGGTTCATAGGTACTGCATCCTGCCGTTCAATGAGGCCGATAGCATGCACAAGAACGGTGCGGGGGACAAGGGAGGCGCGCAGACGGGTCTGCCCTCTCCTTTGACAAGCCACAGGCGATGGGCGAGAGACTCACCCCATCAGGGAGGTGATGTGATCCGCGAACGCCGATGGCTCTCCCAGATAGGAGGAGACAGGCAGCGCAACGACGCGCTCCCCTTGCATCAATCCCAGGGTCGGGAACCCCTGCCCGCCGAGCCGGCCCAGCCACGCCTGGCTTGTGGCCAGATGGCCCACAAGATCGACCCGTCCAAAGGCCAGGGCGAATGCCTCCGGTGTCAGCTCCTGCTCCCGCGCGAGCGCCGCCAGCCGCGTCGGGGAACCGACCCATTCCCCATCCCGGTAGTGGGTCTCCTGGATGCGGTGCAACAAGGCAAGGCCGTCGCCGCCAAGCTCGCTCACCGCCAGCACTGCGCGTATGGGCGGCTCGGAGTCGAGGAGCAGCGACTCGTTGAGCAGGAGCTCGTTGAAATAGCGCTCACCAAAGCGCTGTCCGGTGAGGGCGTGGATGCGCTCGTCATGGGGGCGCACATAGTCCCGCAGGGGCTGGCCCATGGCCTGGCGCCTGGCGCCCATCCAGAGGCCCCCCCCATGCAGTTCGATGCGAAGGCCCGGGATCTCGGCAGCGGCTTTCAGCAGGGGGGCGGCGCCATAGCACCAGCCACAGAGGGGGTCATAGACATAATGGAGGGTTGTTTGCGCTTCGTTCATCATCATTCTCGCTTCAAGGCTGGATAAAAAACCGGGCCCTCGGGCCTAATGCCGATCAGTTAAGGATCCATTGACCGATCCTCAGGCTGTGTAAGAATCCGAAACTCCTTGTTGGGTTTCGGATTTTTTTATGCGTATCGACCAAGCTCTCGACTTCATTCACGCCTGTCCTCCCGGAAAGTTTGAG
>NZ_JAGKRH010000096.1:0-7734 GCF_017939245.1 Aeromonas sp. PrichA-15
TCGCCCGCTTTCGCTGCGCCTGTAATGCAGCGGGTCAGCCGGTCGGTGAGTGGCAACGGGTAATTGTCGGGGCCTACGTCAACCACGGTAGTAATGACAAGCCGGATTGGAGTAGTCACACCTGAGCCACGGCCACCAGCACACACAAGACCCCATACAGCCCCTCACTCCGAGGGGCTGTTTGCATTTGAAGGAAGCCCAACCATGCACGACCTGCGTGATTACAAGACCCTGACCGCTCGGCAGATCACCACTGCCATCGGTCAGCTCAACCACAACACCGCGCCGAAGATAATGACCCACCTGGGATTGCGGGCCAGGCAGCCGCAACCACTCGGTAATGGCCGTAGTAGAGCCAAAGCCCTCAAGCTGCTGCGCAGAGTCAAGAAGGCCCACAAGGCGGGGCGTATCCCGTTTGAACTTACAGTGACCGGCTGCCGCATCGACCGGGGTAGCCATCAGGCTGACCGCTACTATTACGACCGAACACTGCTGGCTCAGGGCTGGCAGCAGTACGACACCGAAGAAGATGCGTGGTACTTCGGGGTATGGATTCACACCGAGAAGCTGGAGACCTTTACCTACGCCGAGGGGGATACCAGTCATGTAATTGCACCGAACGTCGAGGCGTTTCGCGCTGAATTGGCACGGCTCTACCAGTACCACCCGCAAGCCCCGGCCTTTATCAGCATCGACCCGCAAGCAGGCGTTGTGACCCGCCACTTTGAACGCAAGCCGGAGGTGTGAGATGGCTAAGAACATCACCATCAAGGTACCCGGCAAGCATCCGCAAACCGGTGAACTCACCACCTTCGAGCTCAAGGGGCAGCGCATGGATATCAACATCGGTGGGCAGGCCGTGCCTTTCCTCATTCACGGTAGGGGTATCGGCACCTCGCTTACCCACATTCCGAGTGGCTACCGCATTGCACTGCTCGGCGGCTGGCTCACCGCTCGTTACGCAATCCCCGAGAATAAGCCCAGCAGAACAGAGTGCGCCCAGATGGCCATAGATCGACTGGTAGCCCAGTACGGTTCGCTGCATCTGCTGGACCGTCTCAATTGCAAGCCGGTTATCAACGAGAGCAGTCTGCTCTCGTTGACGTCCCACAATCTTGCTCATCAACACACAGCATAAAGGGCCAGCCCTCTCAGGCTGACCCTTGGCATCATTGGAGTCACCGAACATGACCCGTCTTATCACCGGGCTCGAGGTGCATCGCTATGCCCCCGAGCTCAACAAACTGCATCTGCGCAACCGCCAAACGTTACCCGCTCCCGGCATCACCACCATCAAAGAGGCCAAAGCCCGCCTGTTTGGCTGCTGGCAGCCAGGGCATCAGGTAACCATCACGGTGAGTCACCCTGACTACGTCAATCTCTCACGGCTCTACCGGGGGCGACTGGCCAGCCTGACAGACTTTCCAGAGCACCTGACCAGACTACGCCAGCGGCACAACGTGCCCGGCACCCGCATAGACATTCGACTGAGGTATTGCTAATCATGACCACGACAACCACCCACACCAATGACGAACACCGACCCGCAGCGCCAGACCAGTCCACCCGGATTTTTGCGCAGTGGGGCTTGCCCCATACCGTGACGCCGCGCTTTGGCGCTCGTTTCATTCAAGAGCATCATCGTCTGCACTTTCTGTCAGATCGGGCATCACTGGTAGGTGAATGGGCAAAGGAGGCAATAGACCAGCTGGAAATTGCCTTTCCTCGCCTCATCAAAGAACTGGAGGGCAAATTGCTGACAGGCGAACTGGATGCCCGACGTCAGCAGCGTATCGCCCTACAGCACGAAGGGTTCACTTGCGAAGCCGATACCCTGGGTAGTCACGGCTATGTCTATATCTGTATTTACTCTGCGGAGAGCATGGAGGCGACCCCTGATGTCAGGGATAGTCAGAGCTAACTCTGATATCAGCACGATTGTAAATCGTTGGGAAGGTCACGAGTTGACCTTCCCGTAACGCCTGGGCGCAACTCCGCATAGCCCTTGGTTGTGTCTCAATTGGACCCCTTCGGGATAATGATTGGCTACACTTCAGCCAATTTTATCGATAAAGATCATGGAGTTGTTATCTGGAGTGTCATTCAGAGTGACACCGTGATGTAATGTGATGCATCTCGCATCACTCTGTGACTTAGGCGCTATGAAATCCGTTAGAACGACCGTCTCTTTATCTCATTCACAGCTCGAGTCCTTGCAACGGATAGCTGAAAGCAATGAGGTGTCCATCTCATGGCTTATTCGCCAAGCTGTAGGGGATTTTCTGGCAGTTCATAACGAGGAGCATTTCCACCCCCTCAAGCGTAAAACTGCACAGCAAGAAGGCAATCAGGAATGACATTCTATTCACCACATCAACAGGCTTGGCTTGCCCATAACCTGACCCTGGAGGGCAAGGCGGAAGAATCGTTAACTAAAACGATGGCCGGTGCCAAGGTGGACATGAACCCGCATCAGATTGAGGCGGCGATGTTTGCCTTAGCTTCCCCCTTGTCTAATGGCGTTATTCTGGCCGATGAGGTTGGATTGGGAAAAACGATCGAGGCCAGCTTGGTTTTGGCGCAAAAATGGGCGGAACGTCGGCGAAAGTTGCTGTTGATCGCTCCTGCCACTTTGCGCAAACAATGGAGCCAGGAGCTTGAAGAGAAGTTTTCGCTCCCCTCTTTCATCATGGAGGCCAAGTCCTTCAATGAGGCGAAAAAGACAGGGATAGCCAATCCGTTTGATATGGAAATTGCCTTTGGCCAGCCTGCAATCTGTATATGTTCCTACGAGTTTGCAGCTCGGAAAGCGTTGGATCTACAACGAGTTCCTTGGGATATGGTGGTCATGGATGAGGCGCATAAGTTGCGCAATATCTATAAAAATGATGGGGCAAAAACAGCCAAGGTGCTTGATAACGCTTTAGTGGGCATCAAAAAGGTCCTGCTTTCTGCCACCCCATTGCAGAACAGCATGCTGGAGTTGTATGGGCTTGTATCCGTCATAGACCCGCACTTTTTTGGCGATTTACCTTCGTTTAAGGCTCGGTATGGTCGGCAGCAACTTGAGCAGGTTGAACTGGCTATGCTGCGAACTCGATTGAGCAAGGTTTGTAATCGCACTCTCAGACGTCAGGTCCAAGAAGAAGGTGGGATCAGCTTTACTCGCCGTTATTCCATGACTGAAGACTATCGACCGTCAGCGCAAGAAGAGAAATTGTACAGGCAGGTATCCGAGTACCTGCAGCGTGAAGATCTGCTGGCAATCAAAAGCGGCGCTAGGCATCTGGTGACGCTGGTTATTCGTAAAATTTTGGCGTCCTCTTCACATGCAATTCAAGGTACTTTACAGACCATGATTGCACGGCTGGAACAAAAGCTGCCCCTGCTTGATGCCTTGGAGGATTATGAGAATTTCTCTGACCTTCAGGATGAAGAAGGGATTGGTGACGAGGAGCTGATCGACCCGCAAGCCCTGCAGGCCGAAATTGATCTACTTAAGGATTTTCAAGGCCTTGCCAGTAGTATTTCGAACAATGCCAAAGCTGATGCGCTTGTTCGTGTTCTCGAACGTGCATTTGAGAAAACGGCTGAGCTAGGTGGATCACGCAAGGCTGTAATTTTTACCGAATCGGTTCGGACGCAAACATGGTTGGCAGAGATGTTAGCCACCCAGGGCTATGACGGCCAAATCGTGATGCTGAACGGTAGTAACAGTGATTCTGTGTCGAAACAGATTTATCGGGACTGGCTTGAACGTCATCGAGGTTCAAGCCGTGTCTCTGGCTCCAAAACAGCAGACATGAAAGCCGCTCTGGTTGAGAAATTCCGCGATGATGCCACCTTGATGATCTGTACCGAAGCCGGTGCGGAAGGTATCAACCTGCAGTTCTGCTCCTTGCTGATCAATTACGACTTGCCATGGAATCCACAGCGGGTAGAGCAGCGCATTGGCCGCGTTCACCGCTATGGCCAGAAAAATGATGTGGTCGTGGTCAATTTCATCAACAAGGGCAACCGCGCCGATGAGCGCGTATTTGAACTGCTTAGCCAGAAATTCCAACTCTTCGAGGGCGTCTTTGGTGTTTCGGATGAAGTGCTGGGTTCTATCGAATCTGGCGTTGATATTGAGCGCCGGATCCATGATATCTACCAGCGTTGTCGCAGTGATGCACAAATTGAGTCTGAATTTAATGCTTTGCAGGAAGAACTCAGGGAACATCTTGAAGCCAAAAACAGCGACACTCGGCGTTCACTCTTCGAACACTTCGATGCAGATGTCGTCCGCCGCCTTAATCTTCGTCGCGGCAAGACAACAGCGGAATTGACGGCTTATCAGCAAAAGATGTTGTTGCTGGCGCGTATGACCTTAGAGGGGAATGGTGACTTTAGTGAGTCCATTGATGGTTTTGTCTGGCTAGGGAACAAGTACAATCTGAACTGGCAGAATGCAGAAATTGGGGAAGGTGAGTTTTTCCGCCCCCACGATGGTCTGGGTGCTGCATTGATCGAGCAAGCCAAGACCGCTCAATTGCCACCTGTTGCACTCCAGTTTGTTTATGAACGCTCGCCGGAGCAAGGGCAATGGGTTGATGTGAAGGGGCAGATAGGTAATAGCGGTTTGCTCAAAGTCATCAAGGTGAGCATTGAGTCAGAGGCGCAGCGACGTGAACAATTGCTGCTGCTAGCCACTAACCAT
This sequence comes from Aeromonas sp. PrichA-15, assembly GCF_017939245.1. Taxonomy (NCBI): domain Bacteria; kingdom Pseudomonadati; phylum Pseudomonadota; class Gammaproteobacteria; order Aeromonadales; family Aeromonadaceae; genus Aeromonas; species Aeromonas sp. PrichA-15. The sequence continues at coordinate 4,700 of NZ_JAGKRH010000096.1, forward strand.
CATGGCGAGCAGTTACATGCCGAGACGGTCGAACGGCTGTTACAACTCCCGTTAGCACAAGCTCCACTCGTCATTCCAGAGCCTGATGTATCAGCCCTGTTAGACCTGCAGCAAACACTGCAGGGGGATTTCCAGCGTGAGGTTGAACGGGATAACGAAACCTACTATGGCGAGGAAGTAGAGAAGCTGGAACGCTGGTCAGAAGACAAACGCATTGCTCTGGACCTGCGTATCAAACAGCTGGATCTAGAGATCAAGGAGACACGTAAGTCATCCCGGCAGCTGACCTCCTTGCAGGAGAAGATGGAGGCCAAGAGAGCCCTTAAGCAGTTAGAGAGAGAACGAGACAACGCCATGCTGCATTATTACGAAGAGAAGAAACTGATTGAGCAGGAGGAGGATCGCCTGTTGGAGGAGGTTGAGGCACGCCTGGCTACCGAAACCCGCGTAACTGAGCTCTTTGCGGTAGCATGGCAGATCGGAGCTAATGAATGTGAGGCTGCAGCATGAAGGATGTGACCAGTAGTGACCAGTTGAGCCGCATCGTGATTGATGGCTATAAATCGATTGCTCATTGTGATCTTAAAATGGGCAGTCTGAATGTACTGATCGGTGCCAATGGCGCAGGTAAATCAAACTTTATAAGTTTTTTCAAATTCATCGCAGCTCTGCTAGATAGGCGACTACAACTATTAGTTGGCAAAGCTGGCGGGCCAGACATTCTGTTACATTATGGTCGTAAACAAACTGCAGCTATCGATGGGGTTGTCTCGCTCGGTAAGGATGAATATTGCTTTTCATTAGAACCAACTAATGACAACAGATTAATATTTAAAAGTGAAGGCTCATCAGAGGGGGATGATAAGAAATTTGATATAACACTATCAAATGGCAAGATGATTCAGGCCACAAAAGGGAGCAATAAAAGCTATAGTGCAGGTCATTTTGAGTCAATGGCTGACACTCTTACCCCAAAAATGCAAGTTATTATGCGCCGCTGGCGTGTCTACCACTTCCATGACACCAGCGAAAGTGCCAAGGTCAAGCAGATCCACCGTATCAACGATAATGATTATCTGCGTGAGGATGGATCTAATCTGGCAGCCTTTTTGTTCCGGGTACAAAAAAATCACCCTAGCCACTACAAGCGGATAATACGTACCATCCGCATGGTTGCTCCCTATTTTGGTGACTTTTACCTGCGCGCCACGCCAGATAACCAAGACAGCATTCAGCTTGAATGGACTGAGAAAGATCACGATATCCCCTTCAAAGCCAGCGAGCTGTCGGATGGAACGCTGCGATTTATTCTGTTGGCGACAGTGTTGTTGCAACCAGAAGAGTTTATGCCCAGCGCCATCATCGTAGATGAACCCGAGCTGGGGTTGCACCCTTATGCGATCAACGTATTGGCGGAATTGATAAAGAGTGCCAGTCATGAGCATCAGCTGATTATTTCGACACAGTCTGTCGAGCTCGTTAACCAGTTCGATGCCGAGGATTTGATCGTGGTAGATAAACAAGGCGGCTCCTCAACCTTCAAACGCTTGGAGACTGCTTCATTAAGCGAATGGTTAGAAGATTACAGCCTCGGTGATTTGTGGAAGAAAAACCTGTTAGGCGGGAGACCACAATCATGAGTCGAGTATTGGTCTTCGTAGAAGGGCAGACCGAGGAAACGTTTGTGCGCGATCTGCTGGTGCCCTATTTTGCTCCCCTTGGCATTTATCTCACACCCATCCTGGCACAGACCAGTCCAGGTCATAAGGGTGGGATTGTCAACTATGGCAAGGTAAAACATCAAGTCACCCGCTTGTGTCGACAAGATCACGGGGCTTATGTTACCACTTTGATCGACTACTACGGTTTACCCACTGACTTTCCTGATATCCACAACCAAGCGCAGGATGCCCATCAATGCGTGTTGCAGATAGAGCAGGCGCTACAACAGGATATCGATGAGCCCAACTTTATCCCTAATCTGCTACTGCATGAGTTCGAAGCGTTGCTCTTTTCTGCCCCCGCCAAGTTCGCCGAGTGGTTGGATGATGGTGAGCCTGTTGCTGAGCTGGAGGCCATTCGTGCTGCGTTTGACTCGCCAGAGCATATCAATAACAGCCCGCAAACTGCGCCTTCCAAGCGGATCCTTGCACTCGTGCCGAACTATAAAAAGACACTGCATGGTCCCTTGATTGCTGAAGATATTGGCCTGGATGCGATCCGCGCCCAGTGCCCCCACTTTAATAACTGGATTGAGCGTCTGCTGGCTCTACCTCGTTGATTTACATTGGAATTGTCATGACAAAACTTAAACAAAAACTCGAACTTACTTGGATTGGCAAGGATAAACGACCACGTCTTGAGCCACGTATCTTCCTTGAAGATAAGAACCTATCTTTTCAATCTTCATTTGAAGCATCTAATCCAGAGAGCAAGCCTACTCAATCCTTTAATGATAACCTGCTTATTCATGGTGATAACTTATTGGCTCTTAAGGCATTAGAGAATCAATATGCGGGGGTCATTAAATGCGTTTATATTGACCCACCATTTAACACAGGTGAGGCATTTGAGAACTATGATGATGGCTTAGAGCATTCAACGTGGCTAACGTTGATGAGAGATAGATTAGAACTTATTCATAAACTTATATCTAAAGATGGGACGCTATTTTTACATATTGATGACAATGAATTGGGGTATGTTATTGTCTTGCTAGATGAGATTTTTGGTAGGGATAATAGAGTTAATATTGTTACATTTAAGCAGGGGTCAGCGACTGGACATAAAGCAATAAATCCAGGGCTGGTTACTGTTACTAATTATCTACTTGTGTATGCAAAAAACAAAAAAGAATGGAATCCAAAAAGGCTATTTACTGCAAGAGAGAGGTAACCGTTCACCGGGAGGATGTTGACAACAACTCTTCCGGGAGCGGGTAGTCTGTTTTCTCTATGCAGGCACTGACCACGGCCCTCAGCCATTCCTGCGGACAGCGACCTAACCGCTTGGCTGTCTCTATCAAAGACAAGATG
>NZ_JAGKRH010000097.1:0-2878 GCF_017939245.1 Aeromonas sp. PrichA-15
GTGCAAACTACCCGATGCACACGAGTGTGCTGGAAGGGGTGAACAACAAGATCAAAGTGATAAAGCGCATGGCATATGGATTTAGGGACTCAGAATACTTTTTTCTGAAAATCAAGGCGGCCTTCCCCGGAAAGCCGCGATGAACCGTAAAAAAGCCCCCCAAGGGGCTTTTCTATGACTGCGGCAGTGGCGGCTGAAGAGACTAGGCTTGCCTGGCATCGGCGCCTGCGGGCATGTCCCGCCAGAGCGCCAGAATGAGCAGCGCCAGCAGGGCAAGGGGCGGCACCAGGCAGAGCAACACGCACAGGAAGGTGACAAGCCCCGGGTGGCGGCTCTTGCGCCGGGCCAGTCGCCAGGCCACCACGCCGACGACGATCATCAGCAGCAGCATGAAGAGAACAAACAGGTTGGAGTTGATGGTCATGAAAGCTCCTTTTTCATGGAAAAGGCACACTCTAGCGCCGTTGCGTTCCCGCGCAACTCCCAATCTGGTGGTGCCTCCCCCGGTCGATAGGCGTTTTCTATTTCGCCGATAGATGAGAATGGTTTTCATTTGATGGGATTCTGGGTGATACTGCCTTCATCGCCAGAGGAGACACCACCATGAAAAAGACCATCAGCTTCGCCATCCTGCACTTTTGTGTCGCCTTCACCGTGGCTTACCTGCTGACCGGCGAACTGCTCACCGCCAGCCTGATCGCCCTCATCGAGCCCGCCGTGAACACAGTCGCCTTCTACTTCCACGACCTTGGCTGGCACAAGCTCAAGCCCCACCACAGCCTGCAGGCCAAGACCAGCAGCTTCGCCCTGGTCCACTTCTCGGTGGCCTTCGGTGTCGCCTACCTGCTGAGTGGCGAGCTGCTCACCGGCGGCGTGATGGCACTGATCGAACCTGCCATCAACACCGTCGTCTTCTTCTTCCACGAGCGGCTGTGGCGCAGCCGCCAGACCTTGGCGCTGGCCGGCGTCTGATTGCCATGCAGGGCCGCCCGCCACCCAAAAACACGGGGTGCTCCTGCCTCCTTCGGGTGTAAAGTGTGCTCTGGTCACGGGGCATCATGCCCCCTGTTGGAGCCCTGTCGATGAACAAGATCTTGCTTGGAACCCTGCTGTTTTGCCCTCTGCTGGCCGCCGCAGCCACCCCGTCCTTCGAGTGCGCCAAGGCGAAAGGCGCCGCCGAAACCCTTATCTGCAAGGATGCCGGACTGGCTGCGCTGGATAACGAGCTGTCAGCCCTCTATCCCAAGGCGATTGCCGGGTACTCCCCCGAGCAGCAGAAGAGCGAGCGCGCCATCCAGCGCGGCTGGATCAAGGGGCGCAACGACTGCTGGAAGGCGGGCGACCTGCGCCAGTGCGTGGAAGATAGCTACCAGTTGCGGATCACCGAGTTGCAGATAAAAGGCGGACAACTGAAGGTGCCGACACCGGTGGACTACCAGTGCGGCAAGAGCGTCACCCTCTCCACCTACTTCTACAACGAGGCCAAGCGGCCCGCCGCCATGATCAACCTGAGCGAGGGTAACAACCAGCAGCAGGTGCTCGCCTATGAGACCCCCAGCGCCAGCGGCGCCCGGTACGAGGGGCAAAATCTCACCCTCTGGACCAAGGGGAGCGACGCCATGCTGGAGCGCTACGGTCAGCCCACCCTCAACTGCAGCGAGATCCCGGGCAACTGATCCTCCGCCCGGCCAGAGGCCGGGCAACCACTCCCGTACAGGCAGCAAGTGGGTCACCAGTTGGTGGCCGCTCGCCCCCTTTTACCTATCCCCAGCCCCCTCTCGCCAATCAAGCCCGGACGCCAGGCTTTCGGGCTAGCCTCCATTTGTTGATCTTGCCCGGCAATTCGCCATTGCCTCCTTCCCCTTCGCTCGCGGGCCGTTAATATAGCCAATTGGCAACACACGCCTCGTCGGAGTCTCCAATGAGCCATGCCAACCACGCCCTTTTGGTCAATCGCAGCAAGCTGGAAGCTGACATTCAGGGCGGTAGCGTCGCCAAAGGGCACAACCGGCAAGAGGTAAATGACTGATTCAACCATGTCGAGTGGAGTGAATGTATGGAAACGCACACACTACATCGGGGTCGGCTGATCGACCATCTCCAGCTGGTGGTGAAAGACCTGACCGACAGCGAGCGCTTTTACAGGGCCATACTGGCCACCCTCGATGTGCCAATCGGCGGCGCGGGTGAGGGTTACTTCTGGGCTTACGAGCTGTTTGTCACATCCATCGACAGCCCGGCAGCGCTCGGCGCACTGACCGGTCGCCATCACCTCGCCTTCCAGGCGCAGGACCGCGCCACAGTCGATCGCTTCTATCAGGCAGCGCTGGCCCATGGCGGCCAGGATAACGGCCCCCCCGGCGAGCGGGTCTATCACCCCGGCTATTACGCCGCCTTTGTCCTCGATCCGGACGGCAACAATATCGAAGCGGTTTATCACGGCGAGGCAACGCGCAGTGCAGAGTCGGTTGAGATTCGGTTTTAGCAAGAAGGCGGAGTACTCCAAAAGGTGGGTGTCCTAAGGAAGGTGCGAACAAGTCCCTGATATGAGATCATGTTTGTCATCTGGAGCCATGGAACAGGGTTCATCATGAGTCATCAACTTACCTTCGCCGACAGTGAATTCAGCAGTAAGCGCCGTCAGACCAGAAAAGAGATTTTCTTGTCCCGCATGGAGCAGATTCTGCCATGGCAAAACATGGTGGAAGTCATCGAGCCGTTTTACCCCAAGACTGGTAATGGCCGGCGACCTTATCCGCTGGAAACCATGTTACGCATTCACTGCATGCAGCATTGGTACAACCTGAGCGATGGCGCGATGGAAGATGCTCTGTACGAAATCGCCTCCATGCGTCTGTTTGCCCGGTTATCCCTGGAT
>NZ_JAGKRH010000098.1:0-1256 GCF_017939245.1 Aeromonas sp. PrichA-15
CAGGGTGAGAGCGTGAACAAATTGTTAAATTGAGGTCAATTTAGCCAACCCAGCATCCAGTACCTTTTCCAGATAGGGGCTGCTCATGCCCGCAAATTGCTGCTTCTTCCGCAAGCTTGCCTTACGGCTGGTTTCGGCCCGCAGCATGTTCTGTGCCATGTGTCGTGTGCAAGCCAATATCTGGGGAGCATCACCGCGATATATCTGACAAGCATCCTCATTCATCACGACATCCAGAACCCAGTGCAGGCTATTTTCAATCGCCCAGTGCCCCCGGACAGCTGAGGAAAACTGCTCCGGTGTCAGTTCTGCTGAACTGATGTAGTAGCGATACTCCATTGATATTTTCTTCATCTTTTCAATGCGATAGGATATCGCCACGCCAACGCTTTTAAGGTTTTTCCACTCGGGAAATTGCTCTGCCAGTGCACCGGCTGGCAATACATGGTACTCGCGCCCATCTATACGACCATGTTGCTTCTCGATACTGACGGTTTCTTCCGTCAAAGGCTTGTTCATTGACTCGACCAGCGCCGCTCGCACGGCGCTATGCAACGAGGGTTGATTACCTTTTACTGCCAGCAGGTAGTCACCGCCGCCTTTGACTATGGTTGAGGCAATAGCGGTCTGACAACCCATTGCATCGATGGAGACCAAGCAGCCTTTCACATCGAGTATTGCGAGTAATTCCGGAATGGCGGTAATTTCGTTGGACTTGGCATCCGTTTTGACTTGACCGAGCACCAGACGATTCTGAGCGGCAAAGGCACTGACCATATGAATGGTAGATTGGCGACTGTCGCGGTCGTAAGAGCTGCGTAAGGTCTTGCCGTCAATGGCGATCAGCTCACCATCGGTACGCTCTGACGTTGCCTGCATCCAGCGGACAAAGGCGTTTTGAAATTGCTCCGGCTGAATACGGGAGATGATCCTGGCTATGGTGTCGTGAACAGGTAATCCGTTAGGAAACAAGCCATTACGCTGAAACCATTCCAGATGCGCCTCGCCGAATAGCTCAATATCTTCCCAACCTTGGGCGCCACCGATGGCGGCACAGACAGTCAAAAAAACCACATCAAAGAAGGGGTACTCGATTTTAGCTACCTGGCGAGGGTCTTTGAGTTCAGAGAAGAATTGAGTAAATGCAGCATGGTGGTTCATCGCGAAACTCCCGTAAAAGAGAGTATAAGATCACACCCAGATCGGTCGGTCAAATCCTCTTAACATTGCTTCAAAACGTTCACGATCTCGCCCTG
>NZ_JAGKRH010000099.1:0-11762 GCF_017939245.1 Aeromonas sp. PrichA-15
GTGGCAGGAAATAACAGAGAAGTTGGAGTGGGCAATGGTGTATTTATCCAAAAACGGCAAAAAGAGTAGGCAGAGAAAATCCAAGCAAAACAACACGTTAGACGGTATTATTAATTCGCTTGCCGCTTAAGGTTCTGTACATGAGGCTCTGTTACTTGAGGATATTAGCTGGACTTCAGGTCGAAATACCCTAAGTTTTTGAGTGGATATTTCTCCCCCCTCCGGTTATCGTAGCCCTTTGGCTCTGGGCTAACTAGAAACTTGTCGCCCATATCGTACATTTAGATAACGGATTCTTGGCCATGTGGCATGACAACGAGACGGCAATTGATTACTTGAATTTTGGCGTGGTGGCAGATGCTTGCGCTAGCATGCTCACTCAAGCCAAAGGCGAGCCAATATCTATTGGCGTTTCCGGCGGATGGGGGACAGGCAAATCTTCTTTGGTGAAGATGATCGCAACTCGGTTAAAAGCCCCCTCTGGGGTTGTGCCCAACGAAAGCAACAAACCAGCAAATGACTTCGTTGTCCTTACTTTCAATCCATGGCTGTACCAAGATTTTGAGTCAGCGCGCAGCGCTCTGCTTCAGATCGTTGGTGATGAGATTGTTAAACTTGCCAAAGAGAACGAAAAAATTGCAGATAAAGTCACTGAGCTATGGCGTCGAATCAACCTTCTCAGGATTGCCCAGCTGAGTGGAGAGGCGGCCCTCACACTGACGACGGGCATTCCGATTGGTGCGCTTGGAAAAACATTTAATAGCATCGCAAACTTCTTCACGTCTGAGGGAACGACAGACGAGATCGCGATAGATTCTGAGGCGATCACAGCAACGAAAAATGGTTTGCTGAAACCGAAAGAACTATTCTCGATGCCAGCCAATATCCAGGCGTTCCGAGATACCCTAGAAAGCCTTCTTGCCGAACTCGAAATCACTTTAGTGATTTTCGTCGACGACTTAGATCGATGCCTCCCTCAAACAGCTATTTCAACACTCGAATCTATTCGCCTGCTGCTGTTCATTCGTCGTAGCGCTTTTGTCATTGCGGCAGACAATGACTTCATCAAGGCCGCAGTAAAAGTCCATTTCGATGGCGCTGGAATTTCAAGCGACGTGGCCACCAATTATTTTGACAAGCTCATTCAGGTGCCGCTTCATGTTCCGAGACTGGGCCTCAATGAAGCGAAAGCTTATCTGGTACTGCTTCTGTTGGAACGCGAGGCCAAGTTTGGTTCACTCACTCTTGAGCAATTTGAAAGAGCCCTTGAGCTCATTCCTGCAAGATTACGAAACAGTTGGAAAGGCGAAACGATTAATCAAGAGTTTCTCTATGACCTTGTCGGAGCAAACGAGGCTCTTCGGAGCTTGATGAACCTTGCTGAAGGATTGGCATCACTACTCCATGGCTCGTCAGCAGTTAATGCTAATCCTCGGCTTATGAAACGCTTCCTCAATACGGTATACCTACGCGAGGCCCTTTCAGCACCTCAAGGGATCAAGCTAGATATTGCTGCATTGGCGAAGTGGCATCTTCTTGAGCGCTGTGATGAGTCACTCGCAGAGGCTATCGCTGGTCAAGTACATTCCGACAATGACGGCCGAGTGCAGCTCCTTGCTGACGCAGAAGAGGCGGCCACTAAACAAGTAGATTTACCAACCCCCTTCAAGAGCAATCCCTTCACACGACAGTGGCTTCAATTACCCCCCCTACTCGGCACAGAAGATCTTCGCCCACTGCTACACCTGAGCCGTGATTCGGGTACTCGCGACTTTGGTGATGACAATATGAATCCGGACTCACGCAAGCTTCGTGACGCACTGAAAAACGCAACAAGCGGACATCAATCCCTCACGGACCTCATGAACAAAGTTGGTCCTGACCAGACAGAACTCGCGATGACTAAGGCGTGGCAGAGTTGCAGTAATGCTCGAACCTGGAGGCGAAACGAGGAAATCGTGATGCTCGTTGAGTGCTGTAAGACCTTTCCAGTACTAGGGAAGAAAGCTGCAGGTCTGTTGGAGCAAGCGCCTCTAAAACAAGTTGGTCCCGGCATCATACCGACCTTAGGAGCTCAGCCCTGGGCACGAGAGATCTTGGAACGTTGGGTCGATGTAAACGAACTATCAAAGCCCACAAAGGCAGCGATTGAAAATCTAAGGAAGAAACACTGATGGGGACTTCAACATCAAGTAGTGGCGGCCGCGCAGGCTCTCCTTTTGACCCTGAATGGCTAACTCCAGACCAGACTGTACCAAGCTCAGTCGGTGGTGGAGGGGAACAACCTGACTCTGAACAAAATGGCTCCGGCGATGAACCTGACAATAATGTTACTCCCGTACCTGAAAACGTATTAGCGCCGAACCGTCGTTTCGGTCCCGCACGTTCGAAACTAGGTTCTTACCTCCGAAATGGCAACCGAGACGATCTCCGTGATGCAACTCGGAGTATGGTGTCAAAAGGCATGGGTGGTGCAAGCCGTGCAGCTTCTACCATGCGTAGCACCGCTCGGGGGGCTGGTGCATTAGGCCAATTCCTTGCGGCAGCTCGGGACGGCACAGACCAACGGGTTACGGACTGGGTCGCCCACTGCAGGTCGGCCAATCTTTCCGCTTCTGACTTGGCGCTTGAAGTTTTAAAAGAGGTGATCTCAGGAGCTGGCAGTATTGACGAAGATTCTCTGCGTGACGCAGGTACAGAGGCTCTAGCCAAGCTTTACGAAAACCACCCAGATGTTGATATTTTTGATCTGACAGATGATCAAATTGCCGACGTGATCGGACTGACGATATCGAACCAAATTTGTCAGCGTATAGATATGCAACTCGGCCAAACCTACGAAAAACTCAAGCATGATCCAGCCCAGATCCAACTACGCCGAGCTGACATAAAGGAATGGGTATGGGCGGAAGTGCGGGTTGTTCTGGAAGAAAAAAAAGCCACCCATACAGACCCAAAGAGTTTGGCACAGTCAGTACTTCAATCCGCCATGCAGGTATTTGCCGAATGAACAAAATTTTGTGCTGCAAAGTTGAAAGAGTTCCGCAACAACTTCAAACAAACGAGCGAGTGTTCACATATTTCAAGAGTGCCAAACGAGATGGCGTTGGCACAATTGCCAACCTCTGGCCTAGAGCATTGAAGCGAGCAGGATTCCAGCCATCAACGGAGGCCTGGGACTTTGTTCAGTTTTGTCTTGCTGTTTGCAGTGCCGACTTAGCTAGTCCCAGAAGCACCAGTGCAGATGGATGGACCCGTACAATCCAACTCACCGTAGGGCTTTGCGAACCTCAGCGATGGGTACATCTTAAGCCGCGTCTTGAAGAAATGTTGAAGGTTTTAACCGGCGACTATTGGACCCTGATATTTAATGACGCCGGGGTTGAGGCGCCTCAGGGAGATGGGGCATACCTTCAGAATGATTGTGTGTCTTTACTATCTGGTGGCCTCGATAGCCTGATTGGTGGTATCAATTTGGTCACAGAAGGCAAACGCCCTCTTTTTGTCTCACAACTTGCACATAAAGATTCGGAACGGCAGCGGCGTTACGCAAATTTGCTGGCAGGTACGGGCTCACATTATCAATGGAGCCATGGTATTAGCTTCAGAGGTGCACGAGAAGCGTCGACTCGAGCCCGATCTTTGGCCTTCTACGCATTTGCCGTGCTGGCTTCGACGAAGGTAAATCTCCCGAAGCCACCAATCTATATCCCTGAAAACGGATTTATCTGCATCAATCCGCCATTAGTCCCCGGCCGTGTATCAAGCCTGAGTACACGAACAACTCACCCTCTCTTCATTGGTATGCTTCAAAGTGTGCTCGACGAACTTGGAATTTCTGTAGAGCTTATTTTGCCCTACCGCTTCAAAACCAAAGGCGAGATGATGCGCGAATGCCTTGACCAAAAGCGATTGAGAGAGCTAGCCTCAGACTCTACAAGTTGTGGGCGCTTCAGGACTTATAATCGTCAACATTGTGGCCGCTGCGTACCTTGCTTGATTCGTCGAGCTGCTTTCTTAGCCTGGGGACCAGGGACAGACGCAACTAACTATCGTTTTCCATCCGTACTCGGCAGCGATAAGTCTGGAGCTCCTGATGATCCGATGGCAATCGCTCTTGCTGTGCTTGACGCGAAGCAGAGAGGGCTAGATCGATTCCTAGGCGGCACACTGGCGTTTGCTTCTATAGATGAACGCCCAAATTATCGCAGAGTCCTCCAGAAAGGGCTTGCTGAGCTAGAAGCAGTTCTAGTGCAGGATCAATTGCTGTGATCGACTTCCACTGCCATGTAGATCTCTACACCAACGCAAGGGAAGTCCATGCCAAAACCTTACGTCGCAATACATTCACGTGGCTCGTAACTACAAGTCCGAAGGCTTTCCAAGCAACAAGTTCAGTGTTTGGTCATAATGAAACAATGTTGATCAGCCCAGGCCTTCACCCTGAAATCGTCGGGGACCGTTTCCAAGAGTTGGATCTCCTATTAGAGCAGCTCAATAGCACAATTGCTGTCGGGGAAATTGGACTGGACGGTTCCAAGAGGCATGCATCTAGCTACTTGAAGCAGAAGCAAGTCTTCGCTGCAGTGGTAAAGCGATGTCATGATATTGGTGGACGAGCACTCAGCATTCACTCGAGGCAGGCAGTTCCAGACGTATTATCACTACTCCAAGAGTATCCTGACCACGGTATCCCTGTATTACATTGGTTCACCGGAACGATAGCTGAGCTTAAAGCTGCAACTTCGCAAGGCTGTTGGTTCAGTATCGGCCCAGCTGCGTTTAATTCTGCAGCTGGAAAAGCATTGGCTAAAAAGCTCCCGAAGGACAAAGTCGTTCCTGAAAGCGACGGTCCTTTTGCTCAGTTAGATGGTCGTTCGGTAATGCCATGGGATTTCGAAATAACTGTCAATCTACTTAGCGATGCTTGGAACGTTCCTGCGTTAGATGTTCGATATCAATTGGTTAGCAATGCTAAGGTATTACTTGAACATCTTGGCTACTCGACAGCGAATTGGCAAATATGACCAGGATGAGTCACTAAGAGGTATACCAATCGAGTTGCAGTTAGAGAAAAATGGTTTAAGGGTCTCGCTGGTTTAGTATCTTATTGGGTCCCAACCTAGAGCCGCAAATAACCGCCGAACAATTCGCGAGAGTCACACGGCTTGTATTTGAGCAGCACTACGAGAGCCTAACTGGGTTGCCCTTCTTCACAAGCTTCCCCCTGAACTGCTGTCAGGGGGCCTCTGTGGTGTTTTAAGCTATATCTTACTGGGGAGATGGGCCAGCTGACTGGAGATCCAGTCGTGGATATCACCGGGGGTTGCAATGACAGTCTCCAGACTGAAGCGTTTCACACAACAGGCCACTTCGGGGTAATCCTGATCCTGAGTGGTCCAGACATCATGCTTAGCCCAAGGATACTCTTCAGCAATGTCGTCCCAACTGTACGCAGCATCTTTCGTGTAGCAGTACAGATGCAACTCCAGTGAAGAGGAGCCAGTATGCGGGTCGTAGTCCATTGCCTCCGGTACTGCATCGATGAACGCATCATCAGTGTTCAGGCGGAAGTAGAGCACGATGTCCCCTTGTTTCGCATGCTCCGACTGACCGCCTCGCTGGTAGCAGTAGAAGGACTGAAAAAGGGGTAAGAAGCTCCAAGCCGCTCGCGAAGACGGTTTAGAGGTGCTTTTTCCGATACCCTCGCCCTCCATGCTTCCCCAGAAACGAAAGTTAGCGTTGGCCGCTTCGCTCGCTAGTTTATCTAATTGCGGCAGGATCCGTTCATAAAAGCCCTCGAGCAAACGGTGAGCATGTCTGACCTGAGTGACCAGCGATCGTGCTTGGGATATTTCCATTTGTTATCTCCTTACTAACTCCAGTGTTGAAGTTGTTCGATACCAGTAGCCAAGGGCATGGCATCAGCCTTGTCCACCATCGGCAGCCAACTTGGGATAAGCGGAGCCATACCATAAAGTTCGAATGCGCTCTGCCAGTCACGCAGGATCGCTTTATCCTGACGAGTGCTAAAGAGCTCATTCTGTCGTAGCCAGCAGCGAAGCGGCTCCCATTCACAGGCAGACATGCTCTCAAAGCGCTCAGGTAATTCCGTCTGTTCCAGTGGTCTTGGTACTACGTTGCCCAAGGCGATGTAGTAGATCGTTTCATACTCGGCATAAGCCTCTTCAGTCGTGATGGCGTCCATTTGGTTAAACCACTGCGCTTGATACTGCGCACCGCCGAATGGGGGTTTTACCTCAATGACGAATAACTCTCGAGCGAAGCGAAGAACTACGTCAGGTTCAACCTGCTCACCCAATGAATTCCTCAAACGCGGCCATAGCTCTAACTCCATGAAATCTGATAGGTCGAGTTGCTGACGTCCAAGCAGGAACGCCAATAGCGCCGATAATGCGCCATCTGAAAGATATGGGATTCGTCCAAAAAACGTCGCGGTGAGCAGGTCTTCACTGCGATGAAACACATCGCACCAACGTTGCGATTCATCCTCACGCCCAATCCGTCCAGCCTTACTACTCAAAATCGCTTGTAACATTTCCCCTCCAGCTTTTACTGCAGACCTAAGGCATGATCCTCTCACCTTTCGATGATGAATACTCTGTAATAGGACACAGACTGAGCCTCTGATGAACCAAATCTCAGACATATGTTATCTCCATGAACCTACCTCAGGGACTGCTTCGGCAGTCCCTTTTTCATTGGAGATCTCTATGGCTCATTTGATTGATTCCATGGCCTACACTGGCCAAACCCCTTGGCATGGCCTCGGCAATAACCTACCCCCACAGCAATCCCTCGATGTCTGGCTGCAAGCAGCCGGGATGGACTGGACCATCGAGCAAAGCGATGTGCTGTACCAAGGCTCGCCTGACAATCCCATCCTGCACACCTACCCCGACAGCAAAGTCCTCTACCGCTCCGATACCCTGGCACCGCTATCGGTGGTCTCACAGCGCTACAACGTGGTACAGCCCCATGAGGTGCTGCACTTCTATCAAGATTTGGTGGAAGCCGGAGGTTTCGAGCTGGAGACTGCAGGCTCACTCAAAGGTGGTCGCAAACTTTGGGCTTTGGCCAAGACCGGCCAGGACCTGATGCTCAAAGGCGGTGATCTGGTGAAGTCCTATCTGCTGCTGGCGACCAGCTGTGATGGCACCCTCTGCACCACGGCGCAGTTCACCTCGGTGCGGGTGGTGTGCAACAACACCCTGCAGGTAGCAGTAGGGAACCAGACCGGCGCTATCAAGGTTCCACACTCAACCCAGTTTGACGCAACTGCCGTGAAACAAGCACTGGGGCTGGGGGTAAGCCAGTGGGACCATTTCGGTCAGCATGCTAAAGCGCTCAGCCAACGCCCTGTGGCACCTCAAGAGGCACTGCGCTTTTTCAGTGAGCTGCTGGCACAGCCTTTGGATAAAGAGAGCATTGTACTTACCCGGCCTGTGCAGCGTTTGCATGAGCTCTACCAAGGGGCGGGAATGGGGGCCGAGCTGGCCAGTTCGCACAACACTGCGTGGGGATTGGTCAATGCAGTGACCGAGTATGTCGATCATCATCGCCGTACCCGCAGCCAGGATCATCGGTTGGATTCCGCCTGGTTTGGCCAAGGGGCTCAACTCAAATCCCGTGCCTTGGCGCAAGCCATCACCCTGCTGCAGTAGGAGAGAGCATCATGTCCTCATTGAACTATGGCGACCACCTTATCTCCCCGCGCATCGGGTATGAGCACCACGGGATCTACGCCGGTGACGATTGGGTGATCCACTACCAGGGCCCGTTTTCTGGTCATGACGCGTGTCAGGTTGTCATGTCTACGTTAGGGGCGTTTTGCCAGGAGAAGGACTTTATTATCAGGACCCATCCTCAGCGACTGAGCCCGGATCACAGTGTCAACCGAGCGCACAGCCGTCTGGGCGAACGCAGTTATAACCTGCTGTTCAACAACTGTGAGCACTTCGTGATGTGGTGTATCAAAGACCAGCATCACTCACCTCAGGTAACCCGTGCCGCCCAAACGGTAATCGCTTCTCAGGTGGTGAAAGCCTCGGTCGGAAAGCTGGCCTCCACGACCGGAGCCGGACTGACTGGTGCCTATGTCAGTAGCACCGCAGCGACGTCCACTGCGGCCTCCCTGGTTGCGATAGGGAGCGCGCCAGCATGGGCTCCAGTAGCTGTGGGGGTTGTCGCGGCTTACGGTGCCCACAAGCTGTGGGATTGGCTAACGGAGTAGACGGCTCATCAGGGCCGTCATGGTATCAGTGACCCATTGACGATCATCGTCGGTGAGTTGCTCGAGTTGGTGAGCTAATCTGACGGCTTGCTCAAGGGGCCGCGAGCTGGTTTCACGGAGCAAGTCCGTCAGCTCACATCCAAATATTTGTGCCAACTCAGCCAGTCGAACGATAGTGGGCACCACAATCCCCCGCTCCATGCGAGATACCGCCTCCATCCCAATCTGCAGCCGTTCCGCGACTTCCTCTTGGGTCATTCCCCGTTGTTGACGTTGATAAGCAATGGCTCTGCCCACTGCTTTGGCTAACGCGTCCTGATTGATATCCATCACACCTCCAGATTCAACTTTTAAAGTTGACACCCGGACTTGTTGACATGAAGGACTCAAAACGATGAGGATCGCCCTTAATGGTTGATTTTGGTTGAGACTGGACCGAATGGGTCGAATTACATCAAGACATTTTAGAAGGAAACAAACATGAAGAAATCCATGGTATTGCTAGCGATGCTGGCCACCGCCCAGGTCCAGGCTCTGGATGGCTCACAGACATCTGGCGAAGAGGGCGTGTGGCGGCGACAAGCTAATTACCCGCTCGCGGGATACAACTACACAGTAGCGTTGCCAGGCTCGGGGGAAGATCGGGTCGATTTTACTATCGCCTGCCACCCGACTCAGCCTGTCGCGCTGGATGCCAACCTCGGTTACTCACACATGGGGGACTTTGGCTATAGCGGCGTAGGGCTGGTGATTGATGGCAAGCGTTTTGAGAACATCAGACAGCTAGGGGAAGATTTCCCGGCATTCTGGGAAGCACTGCGTCACGCCAAACAGGTGGAGATGCTGACCAAAAACCAGCAAGTTCCCTTACCCATAGAGGGGCTCACCGCCGCGCTGCCTGCCGTCGATTCACCCGAATATATCTGTAAAGCACGCCCCAAGCCGGAGCCAGTCAAGACTCCCGATCCCAAGGGGGTTTGGAAAGTAACGGGTGATGCCCACAAGGGCTATCAATACTCTGTGCAAGCGCCAACAGGCTATCGGGTATTCGCCATCACATGTGCACCCAATAAACCAGTAGAACTCAAGGTGGCTATCGACGCTGACAATTACGGCACCAGCGCAACCCGATCCGATTTTGTCTTTGTCATTGATGGCAAACGCTATGGCGCAAAAGCATCCTTGGCTGAAAACTTTGCTGATGTCTGGGATGCACTCAGAGCTGCCAAGCAGCTTGACGTCTATCCGACCGGGTCTGGTTATAAGGTCTCCTTCCCAACAAATAACCTCGCCAATACTCTCCCTGAACGGGAAAGCGCGGCTTTTCCTTGCCAAACGGCGCAAGAGATCAGCGCTGCCCAGTTAGACGATGACTTGGCCAACGTAGAACCGCTGAAGGAGGGCGATGTGCAGTTGAGAAAACGCGGTAATCCCTACTACGGTTCGCAAAGCTGGAACAAGTACCTGCTCGACATTACCAGCCGCAGTAACCGGATGGTGATCACCGACCTCAAGATCAACCGGGGCCGCTGCACCATAGACCCGCAAGCCAAGTTGCCCTTCCGAATGGGCTTTGGTGGCAAGATAACCTTGTCGATGCAGCCCGCCGACTGCAACCCCCTCGAAGTCACTGTGACCACGCTGGGAGGAGAGCAGACCCTCTCGTTTGACCAATAACCCAACCCAGGGAGGCAACAGCCTCCCTGTTATTTTTAAAAGGTAACCACAATGAACCGAGTTATCGCGTTGCTGGTGGCACTTGCCACCAGTGGTGTCGGGGCAGAGGAAAATGGCTGGTCTAACAGTTGGGGGCCGGGCACACAGGCGAACTACACCGTCAACCTCGCAGGCGCCACCCTGCTCACTATCATCTGCCGAGATGATGCGCCGCTCACCATTTTGGCGACGGTGAACGGTCGTGATTATGGCAGCGAAAGCAGGCGTCAGTTTGCCTTGCTGGTGGACGGGCAACGCTACGATGCCCCTTACCGGCAAGGGGACTTCCCCACGTTCTGGGAAGCACTTCGCAACGCAACCTCGGTGACGCTATTGCTGCCGTCAAATCCCCCCATCGATTTGCCCACCAGCCGCCTTGCAGAGGTACTGCCAGCCATTGGCTCGCCAGATAACAACTGTATTGCGCCTGGGTCATCACCGGACTTTGGCACACCGTGACGATGGCTTACACCAACCATTGCAACCACACCCAGAGGGAGGCGAATGCCTCCCTCGTTTTATTGGATATATGACAAGGAACGCTTATGACTATTCCCTTTTTCCGGGATGGCTTTGCCCTGCCCGTTACCCAAGCGCTGCTCACGTTACTCAATCAGGAGGTTGCCCATGTCGGCCTCAACCTCGAGCGCCTGACCCAACTCACCTTCAACTTTCGCAGCCCCACCTACAGCCCCGAGCAGGGAGGGGCTCACCCGGTCGAGATCCGCTTGATACGCGGCCTTGATGGCTGGCTGTTCGATTACGTCACCGACTTCAGCTACCAGGGACTGGGCCAGGATGCCGAGCTCAGCAAGGAGCTCGATTTCAACTTCCTGGATGACGAACACTATCTGCAAGGGTGGGGGCCTATCCAGCGCTCAGAGGCCCATGAGTTATTCACCCTGTGGCAAACCAACTTTGTTGCCTACTGCCGGATGGCGTACTTCACCGTTACGGTCAGTGGGGAGTAGGAGGTGTGTGATGACTAACGAACTGCCGCCATCTCACTATTCACGCCAGTGGCTTGGACTGGTTGCGGCTAAAGCTAAACTGCAGCCGACTCGCCGGGGCGAGCGCTGGTTGCTGCACCTGACTCCTTGTAGCCCAAACGCTCGCACCGTCACGCTGCACTTACGTTGGACTGGGGAGCTGTGGCAACTGCTCTCCCTCACCAATGCCGAGGACTGGCGCACCATGAGTCAGCCCGTGGATGAAATCTGCGTGGACCCCAAGCGCCAATGTTTCTGGCGCTGCCAAGCAGGCCCTATCCCGCTCTCTGAACAGCCTCGTGTACTGGGCAGCTTTCTGGCCGACCTGCAGCGTACCTGCATTCATCACGGCTATCGCGTGGAGAGTGACTCCTTACCTCAAGAGGAGGCGAAAGGTGACAAAACAACCGATCGCCGTTGAGCTTGAAGCGATTAATCGAGATGGCGAGACGCAGGTGGTGCGCGACAGCGGCCTGACCGTACAAGGTTACAGCGTTTATCTGCGGGCGGTAGAGACCAGTGGGTTGGCGCTGGCCACCAGGATAGCTGACTACGACACCATAGGACCTGCCTACCAGTTGGCAGAGCGGCTAAGTATTGCGCTCGCTATCCTACTCAACGTACTGGTCCCCGGACCGCTGATGCCGGTGAAGCGCACCCCTACAGCCGGAACAGGAGCAGAAGCCGCCACCAAGGCCAACTGAACACCCCTCACAGTGAACCAACAACCGCTCTACCTTTAACCCTGACATGCTTTATGTGTGCCGGGGTTTTGTTTATTTGGAGAACCCCACATGCGTTAC